>CAZGWS010000067.1:10784-13657 GCA_964528805.1 uncultured Lentimicrobiaceae bacterium
CCTGTCCTTGGCATTACGGGTACCGGTGGTGCCGGAAAATCGTCGCTTGTTGATGAGATTGTAAGGCGATTTTTACTCGATTTTTCTGACAAAACCATAGCCATAATATCTGTTGATCCTTCAAAAAGAAGGTCGGGTGGAGCATTACTTGGCGATCGCATACGAATGAATGCCATTGACAATCCACGTGTTTACATGCGGTCTCTTGCTACACGACAGTCAAATTTGAGTATATCGAAATATGTTAAAGATGCGGAAACTATTGTACAGGCAGCAGGCTTCGACTTAATAATTCTTGAGACTTCGGGTATTGGACAATCGGATACTGCCATTGTTGACCATAGCGATGTTTCTTTTTATGTGATGACTCCCGAATATGGAGCAGCAAGTCAGCTCGAGAAAATAGATATGCTTGATTACGCTGATATAATTGCGCTTAACAAATCGGATAAACGCGGTGCCCTTGACGCTTTACGAGATGTTAAGAAACAATATCAGCGTAATAATATGCTTTTTGATACCGATGTGAATGATATGCCTGTTTTTGGAACAGTTGCATCACAATTTAATGATCCCGGAGTTAATGAGTTGTATGTTAATATATTAAAAATTATTGCGAGAAAAACGGGAGTCAATTTTTCTACTGATAACAGCATTACAATTAGCAGTCCTGATAAGATATTTATTATTCCGCCAAAACGCATTAGATACTTGTCGGAGATTGCTGAAATCATCAGGGGTTATAATTCTCATGTTAAAAGTCAGAGTAAGGTAGCACAACAGCTATACAGTCTAAACCAGTCAATTAACATTATGGAGCAAAGTGATGGTGAAACTGGTGCTGTTGCTGATCTGCGTAATGTTTATGGCAATACGTTAAAGAAATTAGACCCTGATAATAAAGACATTATTGACAACTGGGATGCAAAGAAGAAGTTGTATGAAGGCGATTATTACATCTTTAAAGTAAGAGATAAAGAAATAAAGATAGCTACAAAAACCGAGTCGCTTTCTCACCTAAAGATACCAAAAGTAAGCTTGCCAAAGTATGATAGCTGGGGTGAGATATTAAATTGGGTACTGAGCGAGAATGTTCCGGGTGAATTTCCATTTGCTGCCGGAGTTTTTCCTTTTAAGCGTGAAGGTGAGGACCCCACACGTATGTTTGCCGGCGAGGGTGGTCCGGAGCGAACAAATCGCAGATTCCATTATGTATCGCACGGACTTGCAGCAAAGCGTTTATCTACGGCATTCGACTCGGTAACACTTTACGGGGAGGATCCGGATGTAAGACCTGATATTTATGGGAAAATAGGCAATTCGGGGGTAAGCATTTCGTGTCTCGACGATTTGAAAAAACTTTATTCAGGTATTAACCTTGCACATAAAATGACGTCGGTTTCGATGACAATAAACGGACCTGCCCCAACAATGGTTGCTTATTTTATGAATGCTGCAATCGACCAGCAATGCGAGATTTACATTAAGGAAAACGGACTCGAAAAAGAAGTTGGCAATATAATAACTGACTTATATAACAGAAAAGGAACAATAAGACCCTCATATCAGGGTGAAATACCCGAAACTAACGATGGATTAGGACTTATGTTACTGGGTGTAACCGGCGATTTGGTGCTACCGGCTGATGTGTATAATGATATTAAAAAGAAAACACTTTCGAAAGTGAGGGGAACCATTCAGGCAGATATACTTAAAGAAGATCAGGCGCAGAACACATGTATATTTTCAACAGATTTTTCGCTTAAGCTGATGGGTGATATTCAGGATTATTTTATTCAGAATTTTGTTCAAAATTTTTATAGTGTTTCAATCTCCGGATATCATATTGCCGAGGCAGGTGCCAACCCGATAAGTCAGCTTGCGTTTACACTTGCCAATGGCTTTACTTACGTTGAGTACTATTTGTCGCGAGGTATGGATATAAATAAATTTGCACCAAATTTAAGTTTCTTTTTTTCAAATGGCGAAGATCCTGAATATGCAGTAATTGGAAGAGTGGCAAGACTGATATGGGCAAAGGCAATGAAACTAAAATATGGAGCCAACGAGCGTTCGCAGAAGTTAAAATACCATATTCAAACATCGGGAAGGTCGCTACACGCACAGGAAATTGACTTTAATGATATTCGTACAACATTACAAGCGTTATACGCTATTTACGACAACTGTAACTCACTGCATACCAATGCGTATGATGAGGCAATTACTACGCCTACGGAGGAATCGGTACGTCGGGCAATTGCCATTCAGATGATAATTAACCATGAGTTGGGATTAGCTAAAAATCAAAATCCGCTACAGGGATCATTTATAATTGAAGAACTTACAGAGCTTGTGGAAGAGGCAATATTAAGTGAGATGGACAGGCTAACCGAACGTGGTGGCGTGCTTGGTTCTATGGAAACAATGTACCAGCGCAGCAAAATACAGGAAGAAAGTCTGTACTATGAAAACTTAAAGCATTCAGGCGAGTTACCTATAATCGGAGTAAATACATTTTTAGGCAGCAAAGGCTCAAAGACAGTTATCCCAGGCGAAATAATCAGGGCAACAGAAACAGAGAAGAAATATCAGATAAGCATGCTTGAGCAGCTTCATAATACTTGGAGCGAAAAAGCAGCATCAACTCTGGATGAACTGAAGCAAAAAGCAATTCATAATAATAATGTTTTTGAGTCGTTAATGGAGGCGGCAAAGTACTCATCTATAGGACAGATAACCGAGGCACTATTTCACGTTGGCGGACAGTACAGGCGTAATATGTAATTTGTTTATGTAAAGTATTCCTGCCATTTATCCTGCTATCGGATGAGTGTGCAATATGGAAGAGGGATATGAACATAAAAGTAGTT
>CAZGWS010000068.1:0-13623 GCA_964528805.1 uncultured Lentimicrobiaceae bacterium
AATAAAAATCCGCCATAGCTATTGGTTACATTATAAATAGGCTTAACCTCTGCTGAAATTGGATTAATAAGCTGCATTGCTTTTTGGCTGTTAATACCCTTTACCTCATAATATCTAAGCCTTATTCCTGCACCTGCCGTTTGTATAACTTTGTTTACAGCCATATTTAAGTCGTTAGATGGCAAAAACCTCGTAGTATTTAAATATAGGTTAAGATTTGCTCCCTCCATACGTTTCACTTCCTTTTCAAAACCATGTGGTATAAGTATAAAGCCTTCTATCTTCAAACTCTCAAGTTTGTTAACTCCATTTTCATAATCTTTTAGCTTGCCAACCATATTAATTTTTTGATTAGCTGATAATAAACGAGTTAATGTCCGTGATGATGCAGTATTATCATAATCAACCACGGCAAACCTAACCTGATCTATTTCTTTATGCAAATAAATAGAGCCTAAAAAGAACGCATAAAGCAATGGGGCAATAATAACCGTAAGTAAAATGCTGTGATCGCTAATAACAATACTGAGTTCATTGTTAATAATAGACTTTATATTTTTCAGGTTTGTCATATTAAGCAGTTAAGGCAACAACAGTCTCCTTTTTATTTTGATTAATTCTAATTCGTAGAGCCACAAATGCAGTTACAAATCCCACAAAAGAAAATAGTAATAACACAAGTACACCCGAAGTGATATACGAGAATGGTGTACCTATTTGATAGACTTGGAAAAATGCATATAAAAAGTGTGTATAGGGTATAAACTGTGCATAAAGCGATGTAAAAAATGGCATTCCAAACGTGGGGAAGGTAAATCCACTGAATACAAATGCCGGTGAATTATAAAAAAAAGCAATGTCGAGGGCAAGCAGCTCATCATCAATTGTTGCCGATAGCATCTGACCTAATGCAATGTTTGATAAAATAAAGATTGCAAATAAAATAAATATTTCAGCAACTTTATCTTTAAAAGGGATTCCAAACATAAAAAACACAATTACAATAAACATCGCAATAGCCATACTTAAGAAAAAGTAAACTAATGTTTTACCTGCAATAATATTTAAAGCACTACCATTACTTATATCTACAAGGTTATCAAATGTACCTTTATTAAATTCAGTATTTATTGACCTTGTTGCTATAAAAAACACAATCATCTGTAGCAATACAGTCATTAAACCGGGAACCAAATAATAAAGGTAGTTATAAATTGGATTAAACAATGGTTTAGAACTTACTGCAATTGGTAATGCCAAGTTTAATGCTTGCTGCTCGGTTAATCCCGAAGCCACTAATTTTTTAATGGTGATACCTGCCGAAACAGTACCCACAATTGTATAGGCTTCACGAAGCAGCACATTACCATAGATAATATTAGATGAATTTGTAAGAGCCTGAACATTAGTAGCTTTGCCCCTCATTACATCATGCTGCATGCCGTGTGGTATCCTAAAAATAACATGTTCGTCATGGTTCAAAAAAAATGTTTTTAAGTCATCGCCGGAGCTAAGATAGTATGTAACTTTCATTGCCGGTGAAGAGTTAATAAAATTGATAAGTGTACGAGATAATTCTGTATGATCTTCATCATAAACGGCAACAGGTATTTCGCGCAATGCACCTTTGATGTAAATGAAAGCAAGCAAAATAAAGACAACAATAGGCACTATAAGCATTAAATTTCGTACTGACGGATTTCTTGCCGCAATACGTAACTCTCTGTCTGCCACCTTAATAAATGCCGGATATTTCATATATGGGACTTCTTAATATTCTAACCTTACAGTCATACCGGGGCGTAAATCATCAATAGGATTAACAGGAGTTAACCTTACTTCAAAAGTTTTAAGATCGAAATCGCCTTTTTCATGAGTAGGAACCCAAGTGGCAAAGTCGGCCATCACGGCTATGTACGACACCTCAAAATTAAACTCTTTGCCTGCAAGTCCCGGAACACGACCTTTGTGTATTGATCCCATTTTAAAAGAGTCTAACCTATCTTCTCTAACATTTGCAATGGCATAAATATCCTTGGGTATCATTATTGTTAAAATAGGATATCCGGCAGCCATCACCTCTCCCTCTTCAGCAATTTTACTGCTAATTTCGCCAGAAACAGGCGCAATAATTTCTAATTGCCGGTAATATGCTGTAGCTTCGTTATATTTAGCAGCAGCAGCTTCAACTTCACCTTGTACTATTTGAATATCTTCATAAGTAGAACCTTTTTTCGCCATAATATATAGAGCATCGGCAGCTTCCATTTGGTTTTTTGCAGAAGTGTGCTTAAAAACCATTTTATCCATTTCCTGTTTAGAAATTATACTATCTGCATAAAGCACTAAAAACCGTTTATATGTTTTGTCAGCAAACTCAAACTGGCTTTTTGCCATTTCGTACTGATTTTTGGCAGCATCAATTTGCTCCTGACGAGTACCTTCTTTTGCACGTAACAGCATCGACTCGGCCATATTTCTAATTCCTAAGGCCTGACCCAGTTTTGCATCCATAATATTAGGCTCTAAAGTAACCAACACTTGCCCTTTCTCAACACTATCGCCAAGGTTAACAAGTATCTCATCAACTCTACCTGGAATTTCGGAGGCAACATTAACAGTTGTTGTCTCAAACATGCCAAGTATTACATGCTTCTCCTTTTTTTCATGCTTTACCACAAGTAAAATTACTGCAACTATTATAATCACCACAGGGATAGCTAACGCAAAAATGCTTTTATTCATTTTTATTTATGTTTATATTAATATTGTATTATTGTATATCCAAACAGTTAATTATTTAACATTTCAACAACTTTTTGCGGGTTACCGGTTGCAAGATATAACTCCGATAATGCAATATAGTAATCGTATAACGATTTAAGTCGCTCAAGTTGAACACCTTCATACAGAAGCCGCGAGTCGATAACATCAATTGATTTTGACAACCCTTCCTGAAATCGTTTCTCATTAATCGTATAATTTTTTGCAGCAAGAACAACAGTAGGCTTCATTTTTCTATATCTTTCACTACTATTAAGCACCTCCCGATACGACTTCTCGACCCACAAATTTACCTGATCTTCGGCATAAGTTCGTGCTTTCGATACTTCCTCAAGCAAATACTTCGTTGATTTGAGTTTGTTGACTTTACTTAGTCCATGAAAGATATTTATATGAGCCTGAATACCAATCATTGCCGGAGGCAT
Source organism: uncultured Lentimicrobiaceae bacterium (assembly GCA_964528805.1). GTDB lineage: Bacteria > Bacteroidota > Bacteroidia > Bacteroidales > F082. The sequence continues at coordinate 3,210 of CAZGWS010000068.1, forward strand.
TATTACAGCATAATGATCTCTAAAAAGACCATATTCACCCCAAGCTGCTACCTGAGGCATAAACTCACTTACATCAAGAGCGTGTTGTTGATCAACCATTAATTTTTTCTGGTCTATCATACCAAAAATAGGTTGGGTTTGCCGAGCTTGCAACTGTAAGTCAACTATATTAACTGCTGCTATTTTAAATTTTAGGCTGTCACTTGTAATAATTTCTGTGGTTTTATTAAGACCGAGGCTGGTTTTAAGAGCCATTTTAGCAAGTTCAAGTTTATTTTCATCATCTGATAAGTCGCGTTGAGCATTAGCTACAGCAACTTGAGCTCTAAGTAGTTCGTGTGGTGGTATTACCCCAACCTCTATTGCTTTTTCTGCTTGTTTTTGATGTTTAAGCATGCCAACAACCACTTGTTTACGAGTTGCAATCACCTCATTTAGAAGTACAACTCCAAAATATCGCTCAATGGTTTCTTTAATAACTTTATTAGTTACCTGTTGCAAATCCAACGAAGCATATTGCTGTTCAGCATCAGCAAAACGCTTGCCTGCAATAATTTTACCACCCATAAAAATAGGTTGCATTGCTGTTACATTGAAATTAGGATAATTCTGCTGCTCAATAGTAATATTGTATGCAGGTAATTTGCCAAGACCACCAACAATTTTGTCATAAATAACTTTTTGGTCTTCTTGAGACAGATCTAACTCCTGAGCAATAACAACGCCATATTTACCAAACATATCGTCAATCGAATTTTTTACCTGACTCATGTTAATTTCAGGATTTTTACTAAAGTAGGTGTAGCCACCGGCTATGTCAACAGATGGAAAAAAATTACCGACAGCAGCTTTACTTAGGTACTGTTTTTGTAATACTACCTGCTTATACTGTTGAATTTTTACATTGTTATTTAAAGCACTATCAACAGCAGCCTCCAAGCTTAGATTTAAAATTTGCTGACCATATGAAACCTGAATATTTAAAGCAAATATTGATATTAATATCATGTTTATGCAAATAATCCTAAAGTTCATCTTATAAAATTTTTACGAATAGAAACTAATAATGTTGTATCTTGCAACTCAATTTAGAGTTAACAAAAATAGTAATTAATTTAAGAAAATATGAAACCAACTCTATTAATTTTAGCTGCCGGAATAGGTAGTCGCTATGGCGGTGTTAAGCAAATGGATAAAATTGGAACTTCAGGAGAAAGTATAATTGATTATTCCATTTACGATGCCATAAGAGCCGGATTTGGAAAAGTGGTTTTTGTACTTAACCCAAACATTGAGAAAGAGTTTAAAGAAATATATGAATTTCGCTTGAGAGGTAAAATTAAAACTGCATATGTACTTCAGCAAGTTAATGATGTGCCAGAAAGTATTCCTGTAAATACAGCAAGAGTAAAACCATGGGGTACCGGACATGCTGTCTTGGTTGCCAAAGATGTAATTAATGAGCCATTTGCAGTTATTAATGCTGATGATTTTTACGGACGGCAAGCATTTAAAATACTTAGCTATTTTTTTATTGAGACTAATGGAAAACCTAACAGGTATGCAATGGTAGGTTATAAATTGGGTAATACACTATCGAAAAATGGGACAGTATCGAGGGGTATTTGCCAAAGTAAAGATGGTTTTTTATCGGGTGTAGTTGAGCGTACAAGCATTGCAAGTGAGAATGACAAAATTATGTATATCGAAGATGATAAAAAAGTTCCCATAAGTGCTGATTCTGTAGTTTCAATGAACTTTTGGGGATTTTCGCCATCGTTTTTTAAGCAATTAGAGAGCAATTTTATCGACTTTATAAATAAAAATGCTCACGAACTAAAAGCAGAGTTTTATATTCCTACGGTTATTAACAGCCTTATTGACAGCAACGAATCAACAGTGAGGGTGCTAACCAGCAACGATCAATGGTTTGGTGTAACATACAAAGAAGACAAAGAAGTTACAATTAATAAAGTTAAAGAGCTTGTTGAAAATGGAGTTTACCCAAACAATCTTTGGGAATAGTGATTTTGAACTTTTTTAGTGCTCCTGAGCATCCAAAAACTCACTCCTTACTATAAGCTTTACAGAAGATGGTACAATTTCAAAAAGTAAAGGGGAATGCCCCAGCGACTCACCATCGGTTTCGAGAAATAATTTGCTTGGTGGAGTTGCCTCTATTACAAATTCTTTACCCGTAAACGTTTCTACTTCTTTCATATTTACAAAAGAGCCGTCATATAGGTTTTTAATATTTCTCATTACAGTAAACTTTGACGTTTTCTTAATAAGTGTAACATCAAAAAGACCATCATTTGAAATAGCATACGGTAACTGCATCATACCTCCTCCATTGTACTTGCAGATACCAATACTCAAACTAAAAACTTTACCATTAAATACTTGTTTATCGTCAACAGTTAGTGATAGTTGTGTACTATTATACTGAAATAAGCCTTGCAATAAGTTTATCAAATAAATAAACATACCACCCCGCCCATTTTGCTTACTTACATTAGTTTTTTTTGTAACAAGTGCATCATAACCCATGCCTGCTATATTAACAAAATAACGATTAGTATTTTTTTCTGAATTACTATACTTTACCATCCCAACATCCTGCACAAAAGTAATACCTTTAACTATGGTCTCAATCATACTTTTATAATCGCTGCTCATTCCATAATGTCGCCCCCAATCGTTCCCGATACCAACAGTTATTAAACCAAGAGTTACTTGTGTAGACTCAATACGCTTTTGTTGAAATATACCGTTAACTACCTCATTCATAGTTCCATCACCACCAACAACAACAATCTTGTTGTATCCTCTTTCTCCAATATACGTACTGGTGATTTCTGTAGCATCATGCTGTTGTTTAGTAAAAATAATGGTTGTTTTTAACGTAGATTTGTTCAGAAGTTTTTCAATCTCGGGCCAGTCATGTTTGCAGCGCTTACTACCGGCATGCAGATTAACTATTACAAGCCAATTTTCATTATTAACAATATTCATACAGCCAAAATAATAAAAAAATCATTACCGGTAGATATTATTAGTAATTGTTAGCATTATTACTGCGCATTAATAGCTCTATACTCTATTAATATAATTATCAAAAGTACCATCATCATATAAAATTATAACCCTCTTTGCGGTACTTTTCGTAGGCTTTAAGTTAATGCTATCTTTGATAGAATTGGCAGTTTCATCAATAACGTTACTTTTTGTAGTTTCAACAGCAGGCTTAGTATTGAAATTTATTTGAGACTGAGTGTTATCCTTTTTTTTATCTTTAGCTATTATATTAGTGGAGTAATCGGTAAAATCTTCCTTTTTAAAAAACATATTACCTTTTCCAAAAATTAGCCATTCAAGATTAATTTCACTAAACCGATTTTTTATTTTAGTAACGAAATCTAAACTTGGCTTATTTCTTCCCGATAACACATGCGATAATGAAGACCTCTGTAAATGAATCTCATCAGCGAATTGCGATGGACTCATGTGCTCAATTTCCAATATTTTTTTTACTCGATCAATCATTTTTTTATTTACAAATATAAACTATTTTATAATTTTATACATATGTAATCAGAAAAAGATAAAATAAATCTATTTACTTTTGTAAATTTTAAATATATTTAAAGCATTTTATTGTTTTTAATATATATAGACTTGATTAATTGTCTTTTAAATGATTTTTACCAAGGGTTTTTCGTTGTATTTTATTATTAATTATAATTAAAGTAATTTTTATATATCTGATTGTATCTATCTGATTCAAAGTAATTAAATAAATCTAATCAATTTTAAATAAAGACTTATTCAATTAGTTTACAATTGTATATTTATATATTGTCATTTATTAATGTCAATTCAAATCATTAGGTATTGTAATACAGTTGTTTATATTATTAGTTTAAATCTATAATATACATTTGTAATGCATGATACAATTGTATATTAAAAATAATTTTCTATTTATTTATCAATTCGTATTTATTATATTTATTGTATCTAAAATTAACTGCAAGCTCTTTATTAATAATGCATGCCTCACTTCTTTTCTTAATATTGATTATAAATAATAGTATTACTTTTGCAATATCATTTTTAATGAAAGAGGACTACCCTACTTTCATTAATTTTTTGATTTAGTAAAGTATTACAGAAAAAAAATAGAAATGGCCAAATTTGAAATAATAATGCCCAAACTGGGTGAAAGCATAATTGAAGCAACAATTACACGATGGGTTAAAAATGTTGGTGATACAATTGAAGAAGATGACTCAATTGTAGAAATAGCAACCGACAAAGTTGATTCAGAGATTCCAAGTCCTGTTGAAGGCAAACTTATAAGCTTATTATTTAAGGAGGGTGATACTGTTCCTGTTGGAACTATAATTGCAATTGTTGATATCGGTGGTGATGAAAATCCTGAAGTATTGGACAATTTATCTGAAACAATAGTTCCTGATAAAGTTGAAACGAAGATAGTGCAAAAGAAAAATCCACAAAAAGTTGATAACAATGAACGCAAATTTAATTTTACAGATTCATCAAGGTTTTATTCCCCACTGGTAAAAAGTATCGCAAATACTGAAAATATTAGTCGCAAAGAGCTCGACAGTATAACAGGAAGTGGAAAAGACGGAAGAGTTACCAAAGTTGACATTATGCAATATCTCGACACAAGAGGAAAGCCTGGTGCTTTGCCACAGGTAGCCACAAAAAAAGTAGCATCAACTCCGGTAGCATCAATGATTGGCGACAGGGTGGTGGAAATGGATAGAATGCGAAAACTAATTGCCGACCACATGGTTATGTCTGTTAATACTTCGCCTCACGTTACTTCTTTTATTGATGCTGATGTTACTAATATTGTAAATTGGCGAAACAAAATTAAGGACGGTTTCCTCAAACGAGAAGGAGAAAAAATAACTTTCACTCCTATTTTTATACAGGCAGCATCCCAAGCATTGAGAAATTACCCACAAATAAATGTTTCGCTTGACGGCTATAATATTATTTATCGTAAAGATATTAATATTGGAATGGCAACTGCACTCTCGAACGGAAATTTAATTGTACCTGTTATTAAAAAGGCAGATGAGAAGAGTTTACTTGGCATTGTAAAATCTGTTAACGACCTTGCAGGTAGAGCAAAGACAAACAAACTACAACCTGATGATATTCAGGGAGGTACATTTACAATAACGAACTTCGGATCATTTGATAGCCTCACAGGAACACCAATAATAAATCAGCCTCAAGTTGCCATACTCGGTGTTGGAGCAATTCGCAAACAGCCGGCAGTAATAGAAACCAACAAAGGCGATTTTATTGGAATTAGACATATTATGATACTTTCTTTAGCTTACGATCATCGCATTGTGGATGGTGCACTCGCCGGTATGTATCTTAAAAATCTAAAAGAACTATTAGAGAATTTTAGTAAAGATACAAACATTTAATATATGCAACTTAAACTTAATAAACCTATTGCGTTTTTCGATATTGAAGCTACAGGACTTAATGTAACCAAAGATCGCATAGTGGAAATTAGTGTACTCAAGATACTTCCTACAGGTGATAAAGAAATACGCACTTGGCTGCTAAACCCTGATTATCCAATAAGTGAGGAAGCATCAAAAATTCATGGATATACAAACAATGACCTAACCGGTAAGCCTGTTTTTAAACAAGTTGCCAAAGAAATTAATAATTTCTTTACAAATTGTGATCTTGCCGGATACAATTCTCTAAGATTCGACATTCCCATGTTAGTTGAAGAATTTCTCAGGACAGACGTTGATTTTGAAGTTAATAAACGAAAGCTTGTTGACGTTCAAAATATTTTTATGAAAATGGAGCAGCGCACACTATCAGCCGCATATCGCTTTTATCTTAATAAAGATTTGAAAAATGCTCACGGTGCCGAAGCTGATACAGTTGCTACTTTTGAGATACTTGAAGCACAGTTAGACAAGTATAAAAATTCAGAATTTACTGATAGAGAGGGAAATACATCAACTCCGGTTATCAATGATATTCAAGCTCTTCAGGAATTTTCCAATTTTAATAAAAATGCTGATTTAATGGGACAGATCATCTTTAATAAAGATGGAAAAGAGACAATTAATTTTGGGAAACACAAAGGCAAAACTGTTGAAGAAGTATTTTTGAATGAGCCCTCCTATTATTCTTGGATAATGAAATCTGATTTTCCACAATACACTAAAAACTTACTAACAAATATTAAACTTAAGATGAAGTAGCAAACTGATAAACAAACACTAATGAAAATAATATGTATCGGCAGGAATTACATTGAACATGCCAATGAGCTAAATAATCCGGTTCCGGGTAATCCAATATTTTTTATGAAGCCTGACACGGCTTTGGTTAGAAACAATAACTCATTTTACTATCCCGAGCATTCGAATAATGTGCATTATGAAACTGAAATTATAATTAAAATATCTAAAAAGGGTAAGCATATTGCTGAACAATTTGCCTATAAATATTTCAATGAAATTAGTATTGGTATCGACTTTACAGCTCGCGATGTTCAAGCTGAATGCAAAAAAAAAGGGCTGCCGTGGGAAATTGCAAAAGCCTTTGACCAATCGGCACCGGTTGGTAAGTTCATCAACAAAAGTTCGATTGACGATATCAATAAATTAAAATTCTCACTTAAAATTAATGGTGTGGAGAAACAAAACGGTAACACAAACAATATGATATTTTCGTTTAACAAAATAATTGCATATGTTTCAAAATTTATTACTCTGAAAGAGGGAGACCTTATTTTTACAGGAACGCCTAAGGGTGTTGGACCCATTGCAATAGGCGATCATTTTGAAGCTTTTATTGAAGGAAAAAAACTACTCGACTTCCTTGTCAGATAGTTGCTTGCTTTTTACAAAAAATTAATAGCCGTCAATATCTTCCAACTCTTGTTCAGTTTTCATGTAGGGGACATCCTTTAAGGCAACCTTACGATAGCCTACCGGAGGAGCAAAAAAATCATCAACAATATTTATTTTACGAATATTTGTAACAGTTATATCAAAATTATTACTGTCGCTTAAAAATTCAACCGACTTTAGTATAATACCGGTTTTCAGAAAATTAATGTACTCTTTAGTTTGTGCCAGACTTGATTTAGCCGATGTTTGGTTCAATTGGCGCATATTAGATTCCATATTTTTAACATTAATACCGGTGTATGGAACTACATCAATGGTGTGCCATATGGATTCCCGCAATATGCTATCCTCATACACACTATATTTAACAGCATTATACCCACATATCTGCAAACTATCGTTCATTTTAACTACCGAGATATTTTTTTTAAAAGAATATGCTGAGTCTGCAATTTGCTTTTTAATACCTTCGTATATACTATCAAACTTTTGTCGCGCAGATACAGGGACGTCTGCAAGTAATTTTTCAAGCTGTTTATCATAAATCGAAATACTACTTTGTTTTAGTTCATTTGCTGTCCCCGACCAAAATGCTCTATATTGAGAAAATACTATCGTAATAATATTATCATTCAAATCAATAATTGCGATTGAAGACGGAGTTTCGTATCTAATTTGATTATTTTGGATAAAAGTTGTCTGAATTGACTTGTTTTTAAAACTGTCAACACTCTCTTCTGTGATTACCCAGCCCGCATAAGCAACACTTTGGATTATAGTAAGCAATATCACAAATATTAACATCCTCATTTTTAATATATTACACATCATTAAAATAATAATTGTTGTAAATTCAGATATGTTGACTACAAAATTAAAAAATATAGATTGTATTTTCATTTTTAACAAGAAAAAATTACTTTTGCAGGCTCAAATTAAAAGTTATTATGGTTAAGAAAAAGAATAAAGAAATAACAGGAGATCAGCGTTTAGAGAATATTGGAGAAACACTAAGTATTACTGAACAATTTATTTTTAACAACCAAAAGTATATTGGTATAGCAGTCGTTGTTATTGTGTTTGGTATTTTGGGGTATTTTGGTTACAACAAGTACTACATCGCACCAAAAACAGTTGAAGCAGCTGCACAAATGTATCAAGCTGAGCAATATTTCGAGTCTGACTCACTTGACAAAGCATTAAATGGCGACGGAAATAATCTTGGCTTTATTGATATTATTGATGAATACGGCAGAACTAAACCCGGTAATCTTGCAAATTATTATGCAGGAGTTTCGTATTTGAAAAAAGGGGATTTTCAACAAGCTATAAATTACCTTGCTGACTTTGATGGTGATGATCATTTAATAGCTCCTATGGCAAAAGGTGCAATTGGTGATGCATACCTTGAACTTGGCAAAAAAGATAAGGCGGCTGCATATTATTTAGAAGCGGCAAATATGGATGACAATGGCTTTACATGTCCTTTATTCCTATATAAAGCCGGACAGGTTTATGAACTTCTCGGAAAAAATGATCAGGCAATAGCCACATATACAAGAATAAAAACAAACTACTACAAGAGTAATGAAGGTCGTACAATAGAGAAAAACATTGCAAAACTTGAAGAGATAGTAAATAGAAAATAGTTTTTTTTAGATAATATTTATAACCCGGCAATTTATTGTCGGGTTTTTTTATTTTTACAGATAGGATATAAAAGTATGTGTTTATGTTAAAACAGGATCTGAAAATTGTATTTATGGGAACGCCTGAGTTTGCTGTTCCATCCCTTAAAGCATTGATTGACAACAACTATAACGTTGTGGGAGTAATAACAGCACCTGATAAAAAAGCTGGAAGAGGAAAAAAAATCAGAATATCGGCGGTTAAAGAATTTGCGATAAACAATAACTTAAAATTACTTCAGCCACAAAATCTTAAAGATGTTGATTTTGTAAACAATCTTAGCAGTCTTGATGCCAACTTGCAAGTTGTTGTTGCATTTAGGATGCTACCCGAAGTTGTTTGGGCAATGCCAAAATTTGGTACATTTAATCTACACGCATCACTACTTCCTCAGTATAGAGGTGCTGCACCTATAAACTATGCAATTATTAATGGCGAGCAAACAACAGGACTTTCTACTTTTTTTCTTGATAAGAAAATTGATACCGGAAAGATAATTTATCAGGATAAATTAAAGATTAATGATGATGACGATTGGGGATCGCTTCATGACAAAATGATGAAAAAGGGAGCCAAGCTGATATTAAAAACAATTAATTCTATTATCAATAATGAAGTAACCACACACGATCAAAGTTCACTTATTAATAATATTGCAATTCTTAAAATTGCTCCGAAAATAAATAAGGATGACTGTATTATTGATTGGAATAATACAGCCGGTGATATAAAAAATCTTATTAGAGGATTATGCCCTTATCCTGGTGCTTCTTCAACAATTATTTCAGAAGATGGATTAAAATACAATATTAAAATATTTAAAGTAAATATTATAGCACTACCCGAATCGAATAATACACCGGGTACAATAATTACTGATGGCAGCACCTACATTAATGTTATTACAAAAACAACTGCAATAAATATACTGGAGTTGCAACTTTCAGGAAAAAAAAGAATGGATGTAGGCAGCTTTTTACGCGGATTCAAGCATATAACTAAATTCAGCTTTATTTAATATACATGCATAAAACTTTAGTAAATTAGCAAAACGTATTTTGCATTATTTTTTTTATGCATTAATTACGATAGTGTTTTAAGTAAAAATTTACGTGAAATCGATTATACTACAGCAGTTAAGCCTTACATGTATGAGCCTTTCGACGGTCTTTTAATAAACTTTAGTCAATAAATAGCATTGTTATAAGGTATATTTATTAACAAAAGGGTAGATTTATTAACAAAAAGGCGGTATTTACTACGTTATGCTTGACTTTTAAAGTAATTGCATTACATTTGTTTTCAATAAGACCTTTATTATTAATTAAATACTTAAACAATGAACAAAGCGGAATTAATTGACGCAATGGCATCGGGTGCTGATTTAAGCAAAAGTGATGCTAAAAAAGCACTGGAATCTTTTATTGGTGCTACAGGTGAAGCTTTAAAAGCTGGTGATCGTGTTGCATTAGTAGGATTTGGTTCTTTCTCAGTTACCACAAGAGCTGCCCGTAAGGGACGTAATCCTCAAACTGGTAAAGAAATAGACATAGCTGAGAAGAAAGTAGTTAAGTTTAAAGCCGGTGCCGACCTCTCGAAGATTGTTAAATAACAAACTTTCGTAAAACAAAAAAAAAACGTCTTGAAAATTTCAAGGCGTTTTTTTTGTTTCCTAATATAAAATATATTTTAATAGTTATACTAAGCCTCTTTTAGCCTGATTAATTCATAAAAAATGACAAAATATTTGTAAATATCTCTTTACCTGTGTCATATGTAGCCCCTATGTA
>CAZGWS010000069.1:0-13611 GCA_964528805.1 uncultured Lentimicrobiaceae bacterium
GCCTATTCTACAATTAAACTATAAAAACGTAATGCATGTATGTAAGGTCAATGTGTTAATTTATATGAAGTCTATATTAAGCTGCTAACTATCTGTTATTCAAATTTATATAATTGTTTTTACAAAACTCTGTATCAATTTATATTCAGTTCAAATAATTTTCATACAAGCCTGTAATTGTGTAACTTAGCATTTTATGATATTTATCATAAAATGCATGATATTTTTATCAGTTTGAATATCATGCACTTACGATTTGCTTACTGTATTAATTCAATGTCAGATATTTTGATTAATGATTATATATTTGCAGATATAATATGTGAATATGTACATATCTGTATTTTAATTTATTAATTGAATCATAGATAAATGAAAACAAGAAGGGATTTTATAAAAATCTCAGCCGCAGGTACAGGGGCTGCAGCAATAGGGTTAAGTCCTTTGGGTTTTAAAGGATTAAGTACTCTTAGTGCTGCCAATATTGATGATCAGATTCCTGTAAGTGACGAGGAGATGACCACTTACCCAACCTATTGTGAGGTTTGTTTTTGGAAATGTGCCGGTTGGACTTATGTTGATAAGAAAGGTAACATTAAAAAAATCATTGGAAATAAAAATGATCCACACAGCAATGGGCGTTTATGTCCTCGCGGTACTGGCGGCATTGGAATGTATTACGATGAGGATCGCCTAAAAACTCCATTAATTCGGGAAATTAATAAAGACGGAAAGCAGTATTTTAGGAAAGCATCGTGGGATGAAGCTTTAGATAAAGTTGCCTCAAAAATGAAAGAGGTATCCGGGAAATATGGTCCTGAGGCATTTGGTCTTTTCAACCATGGTAATCCGGGTGCACACCTTGAGCATCTTATGCGAGCTTATGGTTCCGAAACAAATGGAGAACCGGCATATGCACAATGTCGTGGTCCGCGTTCAGCCGCATACTACTCTACGTTTGGTGCATACATCGGCTCACCTGAATGTACAGATATTCGCAATACAAGTTGTTTAGTGCTAATTGGTTCTCATTTAGGCGAAAACATGCACAACACTCAGGTTCAGGAAATGTCTGATGCGATTGACCAAAAAGCTACAATTATTACTGTTGACCCTCGTTTCAGTACTGCTGCCAGCAAATCAACGCACTGGCTCCCAATTAAACCATCTACCGATATTGCATTACTGATGGCTTGGATTCATGTTCTTATATATGAAAACATATATAATAAGGACTATGTTGAAAAATATACTTTTGGGTTTGATTTACTGAAAGAGCATGTTAAAAACATGACCCCGGAATGGGCCTATGGTATAACAACCATAGAACCGGATGTAATTCGCACTACTGCAAGAAAAATGGCTGGAGCTGCGCCAGCCGTAGTTATTCACCCGGGCAGACATGTTGTTTGGTATGGTGACGACACACAAAGAGAAAGAGCGATGGCAATTTTGTCGGCACTATTGGGTGCATGGGGTAAACGCGGCAGTTTGTTTATACCTGAAGGAGTAAGCCTTCCTAAATTTCCACAACCCGATTACCCGGAACCTGAGTGGAGCTGGAAAGATCTACCGGAAGGGAAGTTCCCATTAGCCACAATGGGAATCACTACTGAAATAATGAAGGTTTCAATACCAAGATATAAGAAAAAACATCAAATTAAAGCTTGGATGATTGGTGGAACAAACCTTCCTCTGTCAATGCCTGATAAAAATCTGTTTAAAGAAGCTTCTGAAGAAGTAGAATTTGTTGTGGTTATGGATACAATGCCTATGGAAGTAACCGGTTATGCCGATGTTGTACTCCCCGAAGCCACATACCTTGAAAGATACGACTTTATTAGAGCCGCACAAAACAGAATACCAAACATTGCACTAAGAATGCCGGCTGTAAAGCCAAAATACGATTCAAAGCCGGGATGGTGGATTACAAAACAAATTGGAGAACGTTTGGGGCTTCACGCTTATTTTAACTATAACGATTATGCAGAGGTAATCGACTGGCAACTTAAGCAGTTGGGATCTTCTTTAGAGGAAATGAAAAAAATTGGCGTAAAATCATTTCCGCGCCAAAATGGTCCTATGTATATCGGAAAAGGTGAAGATTTTGAATTTAACACTAACAGTGGAAAAATCGAATTATATTCAACTGACTTTGACGATGCTGGGTTTGACCCGATTCCGGTTTACAAACCACATCCCGAACCACCACAAAATTTTTATCGCTTAATATACGGCAGAGCTCCAATGCACACATTCTCAAGGACTATAAACAATCATAATCTTTGGGATCTGATGAAAGAAAACAATGTGTGGGTTAATCCGCAAATAGCATCAATCTGGGGACTTAAAAATGGGCAAAAAGTATGGCTTAAAAATCAAGATGGTATTTACACTACTTTTCCTGTAAAAGTAAGAGTTACAGAAAGAGTAAGATGGGATTCGGTATATATGGTGCATGGTTTCGGACATTATGAAAAACGATTAACGCGTGCCTATGGCAGAGGTGCCAGTGATGAACAAATGATTACACATATTGCCGAAGACCCGATTATGGGCGGCACAGGCATGAGAGGTAATTTTATAACTTTTATTGTAGATGACCCTAATGGAAAGGAGGATGAAGTATGAGATATGCAATGGCTATCGATACTAAAAAATGTGTTGGCTGTGCCGACTGTGTAGTTGCTTGTCAAACAGAAAATAACGTACCCCACGGCTACTGCCGCGATTGGATAGTAGAAAACGTGAATGGAACTTATCCCAGTTTGGATATGAAATTTCAATCGGAAAGATGTAACCACTGTGAAAATGCACCATGCGTAAGATGTTGCCCTACAGGTGCAAGTCATATTGTTGAAGGAGGCATTGTGACGGTAACACATAACGAATGTATTGGCTGCGGTGCTTGTATTGAAGCATGTCCATATGATGCACGTTATGTTCATCCGGAAGGGTATGTTGATAAATGTACATTCTGCCTGCATCGTGTTGAAAAGGGACAAAATACTGCATGTGTAGATGTTTGTCCTACCAAATGTCTTCACTTTGGCGATTTGGATGACCCTAACAGTGATGTGGCTTTAGCACTAAAAGATCGTTCATGGTATGTACTTGCTCCCGAAGCAGGAACTAAACCTCAACTATATTTTCTAGAATAATAATAGATAAAATTATTGCAAGATGAAAGAAGAATTAATGGCAAGTGGGAAACATCTTCCCGAGATTTATCCGGTTTTGCACATATGGCAATGGGAAATTTCACTTTATCTGTTTCTAGGTGGTTTAGCTGCTGGAATAATTTTCTTTGCCGCATACTTTTTTATTTCCGGAAAAGAAAAACAAATGCCTACAGCTGTAAAAAAAGCAGTTATTATCGCACCTATCGCATTGGCTGTAGGATTGATATCACTACTGTTCGATTTACATCACCCATTATATTTTTGGCGACTGTTTACAACAGTACGCTTTGAATCTCCAATGTCATGGGGTGCATGGACTTTATTAGTTATATTCCCATTATCGGTATTATGGGTTGGCAGTTACATGAAAGAGATGTTCCCAAAATGGGATTGGAAATTTGACATCCTTAATAGCGTTGAAAGTTTATTGATAAAATATAGGATTGCATTGGCTTGGGTACTTCTGTTCCTTTCCATTATACTTGCAGTTTATACCGGTATTTTATTGTCAGCCTTTAATGCACGACCATTGTGGAATGTGTCAATATTAGGACCATTATTTCTGGTTTCAGGATTCTCAACCGGGCTGGCTGCTACAATGTGGTTAAGTAAAGACGAACACGAAAGAAAAATATTGAGTAGGATTGATATATTTTTTATCTTAACCGAACTTTTCTTAATAGTACACTTATTTATGGGATTTTTGGCAGGTACAGCAGTTAAACTTGAAGTGTTTCACCTGTTTGTGGGCGGAGCTTTTACAATAAGTTTTTGGATTTTTGTTGTACTACTCGGACTCCTTTTCCCAGTTATTCTCGAAATACTTGAATTAAGAGGTTATCATATTCCCAAATGGATTCCACCGTTACTCATCCTTTTTGGTGGACTTATGTTCCGCTTTGTTATGGTAAATGCCGGACAGATTACACGTTTTTTATATTGATAAAATAAAAGGAAAAAATGGAAACAATTCCTAATAATAAAAAGAAAAAAGTGAAATACATCAATCCATATTTGGGTGGTGTATTACTGGGTCTATTAATGATTTTGACAGTTTATATATCAGGTCGCGAGTTGGGTGTTAGCGGTGCAGTAAAAGACACTATTGTTACAGTTGCAAATGCAATTAGCCCTACTGCTGCAAAGGTACATCCATATTATGGCATGTATATTAAAGATGGTAAATCACCTATGGATACATGGTTAGTATTTGAAGTGCTGGGTTTATTTCTCGGAGCTTTACTCTCAGGTATCATTTTTAGAAGGGTAAAAAAACCCTTCGTTGAACATGGACCACGCATTACCTCAAAAAAAAGACTCTTGTTTGCACTTATTGGAGGTATAATATGGGGCTTTGGTACTCGCTTAGGCAGAGGCTGTACGAGTGGCGCCGCTCTTAGCGGAAGCTCAACGTTCTCTTTCGGAGGAGTTATGGTTATGCTTCTTATTTTTGCATCGGCATATGCTTTTGCCTGGTTTTTTAGAAAATTATGGACTTAAAATATAATAGTTAAATTAAAAATATAATAAAATGGGACCTTTATTTCCTAATGGCTTGATTTCAGGTGATTGGAATCTTGTTATTGCAGTTTTCCTTGGAATGGGCTTCGGCTTTTTACTTGAAGCTTCAGGATTCTCTTCTTCCAGAAATCTTGCCGGAGTATTTTATGGATATAACTTTGTGGTATTGCGTGTATTTTTCACCTCTGTAATTGTTGCAATGGTTGGATTACTGTACTTCAATTATTTTGGTTGGCTCGATCTTTCAAAGATATTTATTTTGCCCACATTCCTCCCATCAATGATCGTAGGAGGGGTAGTTATGGGATTTGGCTTTGTTGTGGGGGGCTTTTGTCCGGGTACAAGCCTTGTGGCAATAGTAATCGGAAAACTTGACGCATTGGTTTTTGCAGCTGGTCTTTTTATCGGCATCTTCCTTTTTGCTGAAGTGTATCCCTACATAGAAAATTTCTATTATAGCGGTGATCTTGGAAATGTAACCTTAACAGATGTTACGGGTATTAGTGCATCTTGGTGGGCATTTGGGTTTACCTTTATTGCTTTAGTAGCATTTTGGGTATCATGGCGAATTGAGAAAAAAGTAAGAAAAGAATATAAAGAATATAAATTCTAAAATTATGAACCGAAATTATATTTTTCTAACCGCTTTAATGTTGGTGTTGGCTTTTGGGACATTCTTCATATCCACAAATAATACACCAAAACAAATTAATCCAAAAACATTGCTTTGGGAAACTATTCAGCCTACACGTTATGTGAGTACTGACCATGTAGCCAAAATGATAATTGATAAAAATCCGGCACTTGAGTTAGTTGACGTACGTAGTAACGAGGAATTTAATAAGTTTTCGTTACCTAATTCTATTAATGTTCCACTTGATAGCATCCTTAATGAAAGTAGCATAGACTATTTTGGAATTCCAGGTATGAATGTGGTTTTTATTTCTGAAGATGGTATTAAAGCTGATGAAGCATGGGTACTTACTAAAAGATTAGGATTCAACTCTTCTTACGTTATGAAAAACGGATTAAATGGGTGGATTGAAACAATAATTCAACCTAAAGAACCTTCTGAAGGAGCTCCTATTACTGCCTTTGAAACATACCAGTTTAGAGAAGGTGCTAAAATGTTTTTTACCGGTGCTAAAGTGGAAACTACCGCTAACAAGAAAAAAGTAGTCTTCAAACGGAAGAAAAAAGCCGTTGTTGCTGCCGGAGGATGTTAAGTTAATTTATTTTTTAATTGATATTAAAGAAATTACAAAATGCACGTACACGAATTAAACCCGAAGAAAACAATAGTTGCTTTACTGCTATTCGCAATTGTGATTGTGATTGGTTTTTTAACTATGCATAAACCTTTAATGACTTATAAGCTTAACATGGAACAAAGTCTATCCATGTTAAACAACCCTGATGCTTGTTTCTACCCCTGGCAAATTGAAGATGTGATTAACAAAAAAACTAATAATGTTCTAATTATTGATATAAGAAATAATTTTGTTTATGGGCAAGGACACATCCCGGGTGCTAAAAACATCTCTGTCTTTGATTTAACAAAAAAGGCTAATATTAACTTTCTCAAAAATCTTAAAAAAGAAGGTGTTACTGTTGTGCTTTGTGGAGACAATCGGCTGCAAGCTAATGCTCCTTGGATGCTCCTAAATCAGGTTGGGTTTAATAATGTTAAGATACTACTGGGCGGTTACAGCTATTACAAAATACATAAGGACAATTTGGCA
Organism: uncultured Lentimicrobiaceae bacterium; assembly: GCA_964528805.1. Lineage (GTDB taxonomy): Bacteria > Bacteroidota > Bacteroidia > Bacteroidales > F082. The sequence continues at coordinate 6,446 of CAZGWS010000069.1, forward strand.
CAGACTAAAAATGACAATAGCTACCTGAAAGGTATTGCAAGGTTCGACTATGCCAAAGTAGCCAGCAGTAGCTCATCAATCGGTAATTCTACTGTAAAATCTAAAAAGCCTATATTAATTCGCCGTAAAAAAAAGGTTGCTGCCGCAGCCGGTGGATGCTAATCTTTCTGTTTGATTTTAGCTCTTAGCAAAAACTATCTTTACAACTAATTGCTACTTTATTGACAGTTTATTTTAATAAGTAACAGTAACGTTATTTATCTTGAGGGGGCATAAATTCTATTAGTAAATGCAACTTTTTACGATAGCTATACACCAAACCAATAGCAGAGATAAAAATAAAAAGAGCAAAAAGAATAATGTGGGCTAATTAATTTTACATCTACTTTATTTAGATAAGAACAAGCAGTAAGGTTAAATATCCTATCGATTACAACGTTGTTAGTTAGTTTGTAAATTTATTTTGCGAAAAATAGAATGGATTTTGTAATATTGTAGCATATTTTTTTAAAATTCAAAAAATTATGAAGCTATACTATAAATCTATTTTTCAAAAACAAAATAACCAGTCTACTGCAAAAAAGTTTTACTGCAAAAAGGACGAAAATGCATAACTTAAAATACATTTTACCTGAAATCCTTATTTTACTGTTTTTTAGTGTGCTTATTCGGACAAGCTGGTTGAAAACTGATGTGGTAATCAAAGCAGATGCCATAGGCTATTATGATTATCTGCCTTCGGTATTCATTCACCATGATTTGATACGAAAAAACGATCCTGCCGGAACGAATTCTTTTCTTTATAATCGTATAGACAAAGAGAGCGTTTATTTAAATTTTAAGGGATATAAAGTTGATAAATATCCTGTTGGAACTGCTATTTTGCAATGGCCGTTTTTTTATTTTACCTATTTGACCACGCCACTTAGCGGTAATTCCGGCGATGGATACCAAAAGCCTTTTCAACGAGCCGTATTGTATGCTGCTATTTTTTATCTTTTTCTTGCTGTCATCTTTTTGCGAAAATTACTGGTGCTGTACGGTATTAAAAAACCAATAATTATTTTTTCACAAATTTTGTTGGTCTTTGGCACCGGAGTAACAAATTATACCACTTATGATGCCGGATTCAGCCATGTTTATTCTCTTTTTGCCATAACTGCTTTTTTCTACTTTGTCCGGTATTTCTTCTTCAAGAAAGACAAAATAAAACCTTTTATTCTGGCCTGTGCTTTTTTTGGAATTATTATTCTTATTCGTCAAATTAACATACTGGTTTTGTTTTTTATTCCATTTCTTGCAGGATCATACGACAGGCTCAATAAGGGAGTTCGTTACATATTGCAACATACAGGCATGCTTTTGACAGGGTTTCTTCTTACTGCCGGCTTGTTTTTTATTCAGTGTTTTGTTTGGTATTTGCAGACAGGACATTTTTTGCTGTATTCTTATCAGGGAGAAGGATTCCATTTTTTTAATCCGCAGTTTATCAATATTTTGTTTAGTTATCGTAAGGGATTGTTTGTTTATACACCGATTTTGTTTTTGTCGCTGGCAGGTCTTTTCCGGCTGTTCTTTATGCGAAAATACTATCAGGTATTTTCTTGGCTTTTTTTCTTTTTGTTAATTACCTATCTGTTTTCCTCCTGGCATTCATGGAGTTATGGTGCCAGCTACGGTTCGCGTGCTTTTATTGATTATTATAGTATTTTTTTCATTCTTTTTGCTATTGCACTTAATGAAAGTTCAGCTATTTTCAAAACTATTTTCCTCTTATTCTCGATACTTACCATTCCGGTTAACCTGATACAAACTTATCAGTACAAGACATATATTTTACATTGGACAGATATGAACAAAGAAAAATATTGGGAAGTATTTTTAAAAACAAAAAACAGGTATCGTGGTATATTGTGGAAAAAGCCTTTTGCTCCAAAACAATTTATGGCAATTAAAAAAGTATCGGTGGGTAATGTAACCGATTCCGCAAATAGCCAGTCTCTACTGATTTATCAAATTTCTACTGATTCTATTGCGGAATTTCAGAAAGTAAGCCTTATCAGGATAAGTTTTTTCAATCAATTTTCGACAGATAACAATTCCAAAATTGTTGTTAGCATTCGTGATGCAGATACAGGCAAAACGGAGTACTGGTTTGATGTTTATTTGATTCGGTTTGCTCAAAAACAGTTAGGTCGCTGGCAGGAGGGATCTTTTAATTACTCATTTAAGCCCATGTCGGATAGCAATAAAAAAGTGATTTCCGTAAAACTTTTTTCCGAGAAGCCTCGCAAGAATGTACTTAAAGATTTCCGAATTAATTTTTTGGCACACCAGTAATACTCAAATGTATTTTACTTACTTAAATACGCAGCTGAGTTACTAATAATATGTTAGTGTAAGCACAAAAAAATTTACGAATCAGTAAGTCCTTTTTCAGGTAATTGTGTATAACCTATAATATAAAATGTAGGGGATGTTTGCTTAGATGGATAAACGTTGCAGTAAAAGATGTTTGCGTGTTTGTAGGGATGTTAATATTTACTCAATTGTAAATTTATCCCAATCGTTTCCAATGTTAAATTTATTCCTAAATCCTAATAAACTTTTATAAGATAATGATATTGAAATTGTATCGGTTTGCCCATCGTTACATTGCTTTAGCACCTTCCCCTTTGCATCCACAATCATCGAATTACCATTATACTTATTCTCGAAACCATCAGTACCAACACGATTAACGCCAATTACAAATGCCTGATTTTCAATAGCTCGAGCTGGCAATAATATTTTCCATGGATAACTCCTGACAGCAGGCCAGTTGGCGATGTAAATTGCCAAATCGTACTCAAAGCCCGATGTTGTGTTGTAATTATTCTTGCTCCATACAGGGAATCGTAAATCGTAACATATCATAGGGCAAATTTTCCAGCCACGTAAATTTACTATTAGTTTATTTATGCCGGGAGTAATTTGTTTATGTTCGCCACCCATGGTAAAAACATGTCGTTTTTCGTAATGCTCGTAACTCCCGTCGGAGTGCATCCAAATTAAAGTATTAGTATATTTACCGGCTGCTTTTATTAACAACGATCCGGTAATAACAGTGTTATATTTTATTGCCATTTGTCGCATCCAGCTAACAGTTGTTCCATTATTGTATTCAGCAAACTTATGTGGATCAACAGGGAATCCGGTTGTAAACGTTTCAGGTAATATTATCAAATGATGGTGATCAAATTTGATATTAATAATTCTCTCAAATTCAGATAGATTTGCTTGAGCATCTTCCCATAATAAGTTGGCTTGAATTGCTAATACTTTTAAATCTTGCATAGTATTTCTCCGGCTTTTTTAATCGTTGATTCCTGCTTTGCAAAACAAAATCGTAATGTATGGTTATTCTCTTTGGTTCTGTAAAATGAAGAAACAGGAACCGTGGCAATACCGTGTTCTTTGACAAGTTTTACAGCCATATCCATTTCAGACTCATCGCTTATATTTCCATAATCAAGAAGTTGAAAATATGTGCCATTACAATTAAGAGGTTTAAATTTTGAGTTACTAATTACCGATTGAAATAAATCGCGTTTTGCCTGATAAAAGCTACCCAATGAGGTATAATGATCAGAGTACTGTAAATATTCGGCAATGGCATATTGTATTGGAGTGTTAACGGCAAACACAACAAACTGGTGTACTTTTCGGTATTCAGCCATAATATTTCTTGGCGCAAGCACAAAACCCATTTTCCATCCTGTGGCATGAAAAGTTTTACCAAATGAGCCTACAACTATACTTTTTGAAGCCAAGTCAGGAAACCGTGCAACACTTTGATGTACAGCATTATCAAAAATAATATGCTCATAAACCTCGTCGCTCAAAATAATAATATCCCTACCTTTAATAAGCGTTTCGAGCCTTTTTAAATCAGCACTGCTAATTACACTTCCAGTTGGATTATGTGGCGAGTTAATAATAATTAATTTTGTATTTGACGAGATCAGCCTCGGAAGTTCATCCCAATTAATGCTATAGTCAGGGTATTGAAGTTGTGAATATTTAACTATACCTCCGTTAACTATTATTGATGGTGCATAACAATCATAAGCCGGCTCAAAAATAATTACCTCATCATCTTTTGTAACAAATGCCGAAATTGCTGTATAGATGGCCTGTGTTGCTCCGGCGGTAATTGTTATTTCATTGTCAGCATCGTAACTTGCATCATGATTAAGTTTAAACATAGCCGACAAGATATTTCGCAAAGGTGCTACCCCCGGCATTGGAGCATATTGATTGTAACCCCTTTTCATAAAGTGATTTACAAGCTCTATAAGCTCTTCAGAAATAGGGAAGTCGGGAAAACCCTGACTTAAGTTTACCGCATTATATTCATTGGCAAGTTGCGACATAGTTGCAAAAATAGAGATGCCTGTTTGTGGTAATTTTGTAATAATGTTGCCTTGAAATAAATCCATTTAATTGTAGTTTAATGTAGCAAAGATATTTAGTTTTCGGAAGTAAACTGTAATAATTTCATTGCATAATATAATTATTGTTACTTTCGTGATGCTTCTTGGCTCACAATAACTTACTTTTTAGTTGTATATTCATGAAAATTATAAAGAAAATATTAATAACGATACTGGTAATTGTTGTTGCTTTTGCGACAATTAGTTACTTTTGGTTAAGATCTACAATGCCTGAATACTCGGGTGATATTAAAATTAGCGGACTTAATAGTAAAGTACAAGTAATTTTTGACGACTATGGTGTTCCGCACATTTATGCCGGAAACTCACACGATGCATACATGGCACTCGGTTATGTACAAGCTCAGGAAAGATTATTCCAAATGGAGATGATTAGGCGTGTAACATCTGGACGACTGTCAGAACTGCTTGGTAAAAAATTTATTAATACCGACAAAACAATGCTAATACTTGGCATTAGGGAAATGGCAAAACGAAGTGCTGATAAATTTTTTAAAGATACAAAAGAACCATACAAACAGGAAACATTGGCATATCTCGAAGGTATTAATAGTTTTATTAAAGAGGGAACACTTCCTATTGAATTTAAATTGTTAGGCTTTAAGCCAGAGCCTTTTAAACCTGTTGATGTTTATTCTGCAATTGGCTATATGTCATTATCATTTACATCGGCACTTTCACAAGAACCAGAAGCAACAAATATTTTGGAAACCCTTGGACGTGATTATCTTATAGATTTTGGTATTGATTCTGTTTCGAACTCATTAAATTATCATAAAATTTTAGATACTACAGATCAATTAAGTGCAATATCAAAAGGGATACAAAAAGTGTTTAGTACACTGCCAGTTCCTGTGTGGTATGGATCTAATAACTGGGTGTTAAGTGGCGACAGAACAAAATCGGGGAAAGTTATACTTGCTAATGATACTCACATAAAATATTCACAACCAGCAGTTTGGTATGAAGCTTATATTGAGTATCCCGGATTTTCGATGGCAGGATACTACTTAGCCGGCGTACCATACGCCATCATAGGTCATAATAACTTATTAGCTTGGGGTGTAACAATTTTCCCTTTTGACAATATGGATTTATATCGCGAAAAGCAAAATCCTGATAATCCAAATCAGGTTTGGGAAAACGATCATTGGGTTGACTACGATACCACAACCGTGGCAATACCCGTAAAGGGAAGTGATGTGATTAATTTTACGATTAGAGACACTCGCCACGGACCTGTATTAAACGGCGTTTATAATAAAATTGCTTCAAAAAACGATCCGCCAATCACGTTATGGTGGGCACTTAATAAAATGGAATCTACAGTACTTGAGGCTTTGTACAGAATAAATAATGCTCATAACATGGGCGAGTTTGAAGCTGCCATGAAATATGTTGATTTAATTGGCATGAACATGATTTACGGAGACAAAGACAATAATATTGCCCTATGGTCTGTCGGGAAAATACCCATAAGACCAGAGCATGTTAATTCAAAGCTAATTTTGGATGGGGCAAGTGGAAATGATGAAATATTGGGCTATTATCCATTTGAGAAAAACCCTAAAATTATTAATCCTAAAGATGGCTTTATTACAACTTCTAATGATGAACCTGTTAGAGTTGATGATATTTTATACCCCGGTTATTACTCACCCGGACTGCGTGCTGCTCGCATCAAAAGGCTAATTAACTCGCACGATAAGTGGAGTATAAAAGAGCTTACTGCAGTACAGTTAGATAACACTTCAGAACGTGATACAATGCTTGTTGCCTTAATATTATCTGAGGTAAATATTCAAAAAATAGCTAACATAAGCCCTACATATGATGCCGCAATAAAGCAACTTAAAAACTGGAAAGGAAATTCCAATGTAAATAGTATTGGAGCAACAATTTATAATAATTTAGTTTATTATATTATTGATAACACAATGTCTGACGAACTTTCTGAACAAGAGTTCAACAGTTTATCAAAATCATTTCTGGTACGCTCACGACTGAAAAATTTGCTTACCAACATAAACTCTCCATGGTTTGACAATATCACAACTAAGGATGTTAAAGAAACCAGAACAGATATTTTTGCGATATCATTAAAACAAACAATAGCATCGTTAATAAAACAATTTGGCGATGATGTTACCACATGGCAATGGGGGAGGGTTCACACATTAACACATATACATCCTATTGGTCACAAAAAACCATTCGACAAGATTTTTAACGTTGGTCCGACCGCAAAAGCCGGCAGTAATGATGTTATTGATAAAGAGGGGTTTAAGTATAATAAAACAGGTATTTTTAATGTAGTTGACGGACCGGCAATGCGTTTACTTGTTGATTTTGGCGACCCTCAGCATGCATGGTCAATAATTCCAACGGGGCAATCGGGAAATGTAATGAGTCATTACTACTCCGATCAGGCAAATATGTTTAATAATGGCAAATACCGCATTATAAATACTGATAAAAATGAACTCGACTTAGATAAATTACTTATTTTGGAACCTAAAAGAAAGGTATTTAAATGATTTATTTAGGCGAGTAAATTACAAAAAAGGACGTGCTACTGCATAAGTGCAACAGCAAGAAATATGATATACAGACTAAGAGAAAAAAGGACACAAAATCGAACACTGTAAAACTAATTGTAAATATTTTGTA
>CAZGWS010000070.1:0-13601 GCA_964528805.1 uncultured Lentimicrobiaceae bacterium
ATGTACTTGTGGCATATACTATGAATCGGTTTTTACCATCAAGAAAAATTTTATTGATAAAATAGGTAACAAAAGGAACTGCTCCGGTTAAAAGGTTTAGAATAGAGTTATTCTGTAAAAGCAGGTAATTACTCTCTCTCTCTCTCTCTCTCTCTCTCTACGGACACGGGGGATTGCGGATATTTCATTGTTTTTTAATATGAAAATTTTCGGTGTAAAGGTAAGTAAAAATACAGTGTAGTGATAGTAAATAACGAAAAAATATGGGTAAATTTTATTAATAACAAAATCATTACGTTACCACCATAAGTATCTGATAGTAAATTAATTAAAAAGTCATAGAATTATCGGAATTTTTATTCTTGTAGCTCTGGAAGTTCCTTTCAGTCTGTATATTTGATAACAAGTATTTTGTGCTTTATTATGAACTAAAGAGTTGTGTGCAAACATTTATAAATATGAGATTTTCAAGATGCTAAAATTGGTAATTTTTCTCATCTATAATATGAAAGTAAAAGTTGTAAATTAGACGTTGGGTACATTGCAGCTCATTTAGAACACAAAAACAGCTCAAAAAGATGAAATAATGAGCCGAATATACTATCTTTGTGAGCTACATTGTAAATTATGAACATTGATAATCTAGTATTAGGATTTTTGAAACAAAATTCAGGAAGTTCATCTGATGAAATCCGACAAGGAATATCAGAGAAAAAAAGTATTGCTACGATAAAAAGGCTTTTGTCAAAACTAATAGAAAAAAAATTAATAGTTTCAAACGGCAAAGGAAAAGCAACAAGATATACATTATCATCATATTTTAATCTGTTTCACGAAATTAATATCGAAAAATACTATAATAAAGAAATTGATGAAAGGACAATAATTGAAAATTTTAATTTTTCATTAATTCTTGATATATTCCCTGATACAGACCTGTTTACCTCCAAAGAAAGCAATAAAATAGAAAATTTACAAAAAGAATTTCAGAGAAATATCTCAGAATTAAGTGAATTTGAAATAAAAAAAGAATTAGAGCGCCTTGCCATCGATTTGAGTTGGAAATCATCACAAATAGAAGGAAACACATATTCTCTATTGGAAACAGAAAGGCTTTTAAAGGAAAAAGAAACGGCTGCTGGTAAATCAAAAGAAGAAGCCATAATGTTGCTTAATCATAAAGATGCCCTTGATTTCATAATTAACAATCCTGACTATTTATTTCCGTTATCAGTTTCAAAAATAGAAGATATTCATAGTATCTTAACAAAAGAACTTGCCGTTGATAGAAATATAAGAAGAAGAAGAGTTGGAATTTCAGGAACTAACTTTCGACCAATCGACAATGAATATCAAATACAAGAAGCTTTGTCTTCGACTTGTGATTTAATAAACAAAAAAGAAAACGTATTTGAGCAAGCTTTGTTGGCATTATTGTTGATTTCATACATCCAACCATTTGTTGACGGAAATAAGAGAACGGCAAGAATAGTAAGTAATGCAATATTGATTGATCACAAATATTGTCCTATTTCTTATAGAACTGTTGACAGTGTTGATTATAAAAAAGCAATGCTACTGTTTTATGAACAAAATAATATCACCAGTTTCAAAGAAATATTTATTGAACAATATGAGTTTGCAGTGAAAACATATTTTTAAAATATAGAAAAAACCAGCTGCAACAAAAAATATATGTCATTTGGCAGATAGTGCTAAAAATGAAGATGATAGCAATAAATAAAATTAGTAGTAATTTGAAAATGATGCGTTTCAATATGACAAATGCCGAATATTTAAACCGTTAAATTGTATTAAAATCTGGCTTTCAGCTCAATTTTAATTTCGCTTTTGTGGTTACTTTCAATCAGGTCGTTGCCGGAGCCAACAGTATTTTTGTTGAAGTATGTTGTTCGGGCATAGCGAAGCCAGACGGTTATTTTGGGAATTATTTTCCATTTTAGCATGAGATACCATCTTTGTCCCTTGTTGAAATATGACGGAACACTAAAAGCATAAAGTACATCATTTTCGTAGGTATAAATGCGACTGTTGTAGCCATCGGTTGCAAACAGCGAATATCTGAAAGTAGCTTCGAGCGGAAACCTATGTGGACGGTAAAGAACATCCTGATAAGCAAGGTATCCATGTTCCTTTTTGGTAAACTCGTCTTTGTAGATAACCATGTCGATTCTATTTTTAAACACCACATTTGCCAACACATTGTATGCCACAAAAAATCGTAATTCGTGGCGTTCAATATTACTAATTAAGGGCATGTAGCTGTAGTCTTCTTTATAATTTTCCTGCTTATTTTTATAGCGATATCGTATGTATGCGCTTATATTATTTGATGAGTTAAAATTTATTTGAGTTAGATAGTCGCGCCCCACCGATGGCGATGTTATGCGATACTTTAGCCAAGGGTATTTATAATGATCAATATATCCTGTTATTGATAAGTATTTGTAAATTAACGCCTTAAATCCAAAATATACACCAGTTTCGTTGGCAATAGCACTACTTTCGGCAAAGGGATTTGAGTAAAGGTTTTGGAATTCTTTTCCATAATTATGATATACTATTGTCAGAAAAAACCTGTCGTTTAAGAAGGTGTTTATGCCTGCAATGCCTGCCAACCCTCCGTTTGAGGAACCTGAGAATTCGCCAAAGAAGTTAATATTCTCCAGGTTATAAGCTGCGTCAACACCAAAATTAGTGCCTTTGGTACCACTAAAATTAAACTGTTTATATATTTCACTTGATAACACCAATGGCTTACTAAGTGTTGTATTGTAGGCAGTTACTCCCAGAGCCAGCATTCGCTTTTGGTACGCAATATGAGCTCCATAGGTGGTTATGTTAATTGTGTTTTTGTCGAGCAGCTCGTTAATAGTACGGTGCATACCGGTTTCTATTATGCTTGACACTCCGTTTTCTTCATTATAGATTAAAGGTACAATATTCCCATCGATATTATTTGATGAGTAGAACGGGGTGAATCTCATATTGTTCCACTGTACGGTGGCAGCGGCACCACGTAAAAACCTGTTTTCATTAGCTGATGTGTTCGGACGTATTCCTCTGCCAAATTTTTTCATTTGTATGGCTTCTGCCGATTTGCCAAAAGCAAGCCCTGTCCATAATGTAAGCCCCTGGCCGAATTCGAGGTGATAATCGCCGATAACAATTTTGTTAATAATGCCAATATCTTCTGCGTAGGCAAATGCTGACAAAAAATCGTAGCCATTGCCTACTTTATTGCCTATTAATGCTTTTAGGCTGTCGTTTAGGCTGCCCTTGAACATCACCTCGCCGGCGTCTTTGTCGATGGTTACCCCGATGCGAATTTTATTTTTGTAGCTAAAAAGATATCGTAAATAATAGTGTTGTGGGTTTCCGAGATATACTGATGCCGGATGAGCTAAGGCAGAGTCGGGGGGAAGAGTGAACCCTTTTTTTGTTTCAATTATTTGATCACTGCGTAGCAGCAGCTGATGTCTGCCATATTTAAAAATTTGTTTTGGATTATAGCTACTTTCTTTGGTTATGGGCTTGGCAACTATAAAGGGCATTAGTTTTTTTACTGTTTCGTCGTCGAAGCCGTTAATTGATGTAAGCTCGTATATTGAGTATAACTGCCCGTATTGCTTAATGTATAGTTTTAAATTATTTAGCTGAATATCATTTATCATATATAAATTGCGTAACATGTATGCATTTGATCCGTTTATATTTATTGGATTTTTAGCATAATACAGGTAATCGTCGATTAAGTCTGAATAGTCGATATTAAGGTCTGATGACTGTGCCATATTTTCCAATTGATCAGTAATAAACTCAACGTTAATAGGTTGTGTAGTGTCGGCTTGTTGTGCGTTTATGATATTTGGGATAATTAGAAGGCAAATAGTTAATAATAGTATAATGGTATTAGGTTGTTTATGCTGCGGCAGCGATTGAAGTGATAGCTTGCTGAAATGGATGCGGTAATTTTTGTTAGCGATACGAGGCTGACAGCGGAAGCCCTCGAATTGCTTATAAAAATACTGCAGCCATGAGGCAACTACAAACGGAAAGCGCGGTTGCCGCCCAAATAAAAAGCAGAATATTTGAGATGACTTGCAGCCGGTTTTATGTGATGCAACATTCATGCTAAAACTTAAAGATAAGCGATGTTTGTGGTGAAAATCCGAGAGTTTCGTGCATAATTGCGCTTATGTTAAACGTGAGGTGGGTTAAATTAAGACCCATGCCGAAGCTAAAAATCTCCTGATTTGTTGAGAACCCGGTACGAAAGATGATTTTTTTATTTAGCTGATATTCAAGTCCTCCACGGAAGATTATTTGGTTAATTACGGTATTTTTCTCGGTTTCGACGGTTGTCAATAATGTTTTGGAAATATGCCAGGCAAATCCGAGGCGATAGATTGCGGGCAGTTTTTCGTTGTCGTAATTGGCGAGTTTTACCATAATTGGGTTAAACGCCCATGCGCCGATAGTGATTTTGCTGCTCACATCTGTTTGCACGCCGATTTCGAAAGTGATATTGCCTTTGCTACCGTAATTGTTGCCAAAAGTAGTTTGCAAATAATCGAGTTGCAGACCTATCCGTAATTTTTTACCAAAATCACGTGCATATGCCAGCCCAACCTTTTGATTGTTGTACAAATTATAGCCAAAATAATTGTAAGTGGTGGCAAAAACGCCAAATTTTGTGGGAAGTATTGCGGCGATACTTTTTGTGCTTAACTCACTTAGCAGGAAGCGGCTTTCGTAGTAAATGCCTACTGCGGGAGCTGTAGCAAGTGCCATCCCGGCCTGATTATTCATTGTGCTCCAAAAGTCGGTGATAGCCACCGATGAACGACCCATACCGGCTGAACGAGAGCCAATTGGAGTTAAGTTACCGGCAGAAAGGTGCGCAATTTGTATTCCTAAGAGTACATAAATTATTGTTAATAATCTGATAATGTCTTTCTGCATGCGGATAAAGGTTAATTTTGAAATACAGAATTCCTACAAAGTTTGTAAGGATGCCATAAATGTACAAAAAATACGTTATAGATTAGAAGAGTTGCGTTATTAATTGCTAAATATTAGTAAATATGAGTGAAAAGATTATTGAGTTTTTAAGTAAACTGAAAGAAAATAATAACCGTGATTGGTTTAAGGCAAATAAGCCGTATTTTGAGGAAGTAAAAAATGATTTTAGTGATATGGTTGCACATTTAATACGTGCACTGGCAGTAACAAATAGTGAAATTGCTAATTTGGAAGCAAAAGATACAATCTTTCGTATATATCGTGATGTAAGGTTTGGTAAAGATAAAAGTCCGTACAAAATTTCTATGGGGGCAATAATTGCGCCGGGTGGGCGGAAATCGTACTATGCCGGGCATTATTTGCATGTTGAGCCTGGTGGCAGCTTTTTAGCAGGCGGCTTATGGCGTCCTCCCAGCGACAAATTAAAAAAAGTCAGATCTGAAATTTATTACAACAGCTCTGAGTTTAAATCAATAATTAGTGACGTTGATTTTAAGCGTTACTTTGGTGGTATTGAAGGTAGTAAGTTAGTGAGACCGCCTGTGGGATTTCCAAAAGATTTTGCTGATATAGATTTGTTGAAGTTTAAGGATTTTATTGTTTCACATCAAATTGATGACAATGAAGTTGTAAATGCCGGTTTTATGGAGACATCAATTAATATTTTTGAGAAGATGAATCCATTTATTGGATTTTTAAACAGGGCATTGGAGGGTGCTTGAGTTATATTAATATATTAATATTATGAGATTTAAGTATTTATTCTTGTAACTTTGTGGGGTTGGATGCTTGTTAAATAAACGGTTGATGCTATATTTGCATTATTGATATACAAATCAAACTAATACATATAAAGATGAAAACATTAAATTATTTACCATTACTACTATCCATATTATTTAGTCTTTCTGCAATTGGACAGGAAAATTCTGAAGAGATGAAAACAGTTTTTACTAATACTGGAACAACTAAAATAACAAGTGGAGGTTATGGATCGTTCAGTATTGGTTATTCAAAAATAGACTCAAGAGATGCATTGCAGTTGGGTGGAAGGGTTGCATGGATTGTTAATCATAAATTTGCTATGGGAATGGCAGGTTTTGGGTTTGTAAATGCTTTTCAAAAGAGTTATTCAACCGATATGTCTAATTATTTTCTTGCCGGAGGTTATGGTGGTGTATTTTTTGAGCCAATATTAGTGCCAAATAATCCGATTCATGTGTCGTTTCCGGTAATTATTGGCGTTGGTGGTGTGTCTGCTGTGGCAGCTAATAACTATATGAACCAGCAGAATGTAAACAACTCATACAATTATGATATGGATGCTTTTTTAGTTTTTGAACCCGGTGTTGATTTGGAAATTAATATTATTAAGTTTTTTAGGATTGCCATAGGAGCTTCTTACCGACTAACAAATGGCGTAATTTTAAACTATAAATATATAGATAATAATTATATGGAACAAACCATCAGAATAGATAAAAATGCCTTGGATTCGTTTACTTTTAACGTAGGATTTAAGTTTGGATGGTTTTAATATGAAGTTAAAATATCTGTTAAAAGCAATTCGGTTATTGTTTTATATTATTCATTAACACAATTGTGTGGCACGCTACTATACCGGCTGTTTCGGTACGCAGCCTTGCTTTTCCCAACCTTACGGGTATGAAGCCGGCAGCAGTTGCATCATCAACCTCTTTATTGCTAAAATCACCTTCGGGTCCTATTAAAACTAACGCATCTTTATTAGGTGTGTAGGCTTTACTTAACTCTAATGTAACTTCGCTATCGATAAAAGCAATAAATTTTTCCCCTTCAAAGTGAGTATTGATAACTGCATTGAAAGATGTTCTATCAGCTAATGTTGGATGTGTTGATTTTAAAGACTGCTTCATTGCCGCTGTGATAACTTTATTCAATCTTTCAACTTTAATATCTTTTCTTTCAGAGTGATAGCAAATAATTGGAGTTATTGTGTCAACTCCTATTTCTGTTGATTTCTCAAGAAACCATTCAAAACGACTTATGTTTTTAGTGGGAGCTATTGCAATGTGGAGTTTAAAATTACGTTTGTCGGTGCCAATATTTTTTTCAATAATTTTGATAACACATTTTTTTGGATTAGCGTTGGTTATTAAGCACTTATATATGTAACCCAGACCATCTGTAAAAAAAATACTATCTCCTTCTGATTTTCTTAGCACACGAATAATATGCTTAGATTCTCCTTCAGTAAGCGTTGTAGTTGGTTCGGTAATGTTTGGTGTATAAAATAAGTTCATTATCAATATTATAGCACATCATAGATATTAAGATGAGCTATGTTAACAGTTATGTTTGTTTATTTTATTATCAATTTTTTTGTGGCGATGGCTGAATCTCCGGTAAGTTTAACAAAATACACTCCGGATTGCCACTCAGAAGCTTCATTAATTACAACTTTGTTATTATTTTTAGAAATGATATTACTATATACTGATTGTCCTAACTGATTAGTTACTACAAGTTTGTTGTATTTCTCTTCATTAGGTATAGCTACTGTAAATGAGCCATTTGCAGGATTTGGGAAAATTCTAATATCATCACTATTAATACTATTTTCGTTAGTACCAACAGCCATATTTACAGTAATATTATCAATTAATATTGGGTTTCCATAAGAGCCAAATGTTTGGAATCTAAACCTTACATCATCGTTACCCGACCATTGTGATAGGTTGATTGAAGGACAATGAGCACCCCAGCCTTGCATACACCAGTCGGCAGCAACTTCCGGGAAGAAAGCATAATCAGTTGGTTCGTGTGTGGCGAAGTTGCCCGTACCATCCTCACCTCCCGAGAAAATTCTTGTCCATGAATTACCACAGTCAGTTGATATATCAACAAGAAGTGAGTCAGTAAAATCAGGATAACTTGTATTTTGAGCATAAGAATAATCAAAATCAAGGGATGGATTTGCTAAATTACTAAGATTAAATACCGGCGAGATTAAATTATCACGTTGTCCATATGAGTATTGACTTCTAAGATTAATTCCCGGAGCATGATTTCCGGGATTTGTTCCACCAATTTCAAAGATTTTCCAAGTGGTTCGGTTGTCAGGATTTTCAACTGACCACCCGTAGCCATCAAAACCGTTATCTTCAAAAGTATCAATAAAGTACGGTTGGTAGCCACCTGCGTTTATCATATTTTGTTTTGTAAGTTCATCTGGTCCGTTTAAGTTCCATGATGTTAGTGTTACAGAATATAGTGTACTAGAAAGAAAAATAACTTCCGGGTTTTGGCTTGTTGCGTCAGTTCCGTTAACGAACTCAACATCATTAGGTTCAAACTCCCAATACCATTGCATTGGGCTAAATAGTGTTTGGTCGGTAAATTTAACAGTATCGCTGGAGCAGAAACTAACAATATCTGATATGAAATCTACTTCCGGAAGAATAGTAGTGTTAGCGGTGATATATGATTCTTTAATAATTGAGTCAATACCGAGGTTATTTGAACTAACCAGCTTTACGCTGAAAGTGCCGGCAGTATTATAAACAATATTTTGTGGGTTTTGATCTGTTGAAGTGTTGGGCACACCACCTTCAAAAGTCCACGACCAGTTATTTGGGATACCGGAAGTAAGGTCGGTAAAATTGACATTTTCGCCAACCGGAATTAGAGTTTCGTCGGAAGTAAAGTTAGAAATAGGAGTTTGCACTAAGTTTATTGAAGCGATTTGTGTTTTCCAATACCAGCCACCATTTGAATATTCGGTGGTGAACCAAAAAGTTTCACCATTTGATGGATCGACAGTCATTTCAGAATAATCGCCCCAGCGATTTACACCTGATTGTGAATCGGAACCCTCGATAACAGTTGCTTCATCAATATCAAGGACGCCTAAACCGAGGGGTGCATCTGCCGACTGACCGGCAATTCTGATTGATGGATGTAATGATGGACCTGATACTGAATAGCCTATTGCAATATCACCATTTTGATTCATGGCTATGCTACCCATCCAGCGATTATTACCATCTGCAGGAGCATAAGTACCTTGTTGGTAGATACTCCATCCCGATCCATAGTTCCTTAATTCATACCACCTTACACCTGCACGACCATTACCGGCATTAACGGTATGGTTTGTCATCATTACCTGATAATCGCCAAAATTTCTATATTGTAGTCTGTACATCGTCATACCTGATAGCGCATCAAGTTCATCGCTTACTCCAAGTTGTGATATGTGAATACCCTGTGTTGAGAAATTAGCTGTGGGCAAACTTGGTAAAGAAGTAACGGTAGAATTACTTGTATTTGTCCAGTCGATATCTACCTGCCATAATTTAAGGGTGTTATTCCCAACGTCAAGTATATAGCTTGGTGAGCCGGCAGGAGGTGGTAATGTGCCATCAGCGTCGGCAGGAAGCAGTCCGTAACTTCCGGTGCCCATGCTAAAATATATCATTTCGGCATTTGGATCTCCGTTAATCATTGCCTGGCGGTCGCAGATACTCATTCCTCCTCCAACAAATGATCCTGTTGCAAATTGATGTGTTGAAAAATAATATCCATCAGTCCATATTCCAAATTTTGGATAATCAGGCATATTATCAAATTCAAATGCATATCTATTCCATGAGCCCAGTGGATCGTCGGTTTGTGAAACTGCTATTAGTTCGTAAAAAGGACCAACAGGATAATTAGGGAGTGAAAACTGTGTTGCTACCCATCTGTTTGCATATTCGTCGTAAACTACTACCGGGTCTCCGTCGTTTGTACTTGACCATGGACCAATAAAGCCATCCCATAGAGTTATGTTGTCAACCGGTCCGTATAGTAGTGTTCCGCTTTTATCCCAAATGGCAAAACCATTATTTACCATCTGAAAATAATAATCATTGCCAACATCGCCATCTGTATCAGGAGGTGCTACACCATATTGGTTTTCTATTCCTGCAAAATTTTGTGAAATTGTACCTTGGTTTCTGCCGCTGTGCATAATTTTAGACTGACGTACTGGGTCATCTCCAATTAAAGGTTTCATGTGGCTAAGTTCATCATCAATACTTAATTCATTTGGAACCAGCCTGTTTTTCCATATTCTTTTTCTAATTCCATATGGAACCTCGCGAACGGATCTTAACTCCTTAGACACATCGAAATGTACTGCTTTTGTTACCCTTTGCGGATGAATTATTTGTGAATTTAAGATAGTTGTCGATGAAAGTGTGATAATCAGCAACATCAAAAGTTTAATTATTTTCATATTAATAGTTATTTATACAACTCTGCAATATATTATAGACAAGATTTGTATTTTAAGTGAATGCATCGCAAAAATAATTTATTTAAGGTAAACTATTAGATATTGATGGGAAAATAGTAATTGTAGAGCAAAAAAATAGCCCATCCAAAAAAGGACAGGCTACTGTTATAAGCTGTGAGTACTTATTTAATAATTAGTTTTTTGGTTGCAATAGCTGAGTTACCGGTAAGTTTTACAAAATATACTCCTGATTGCCACTCGGAAGCTTCATTAATTATCACTCGGTTTATACTTTCAGAAATACTATTACTGTAAACGGTTTGTCCCAGCTGGTTTGTAACTAAGAGGTTGCTGTACATTCCTGCATCAGGTATAACTACTGTAAATGAGCCATTTGTAGGATTAGGAAATATTCTAACCTTACTTGAATTTATGCTGTTCTCGTTAGTACCAACAGTTTGGTTAACAGCGATATTATCTATTATGATAGGATTACCGTAGGAGCCGAATGTTTGAAAATTAAATATTACATTGTGGTTACCAACCCATTGAGATAAGTTAATTGTAGGACAAGGAGCACCCCAGCCTTGGATACACCAGTCGGATGCAACTTCGGGGAAGAAAGCATAATCAGTTGGTTCATGTGTTGCAAAGTTGCCGGTACCATCTTCACCTCCCGAATATATTCTTGTCCAAGTGTTACCACAATCGACTGATATGTCAACGAGTAGTGAATCGGTATAAGCAAGAAAATCAACATTTTGTGCATATGAATAATCAAATTCTAATGATGCGGTTGTTAATCCGTCAAGGTTAAAAGCAGGAGAGATTAAATTATCGCGTTGCCCATATGTATATTGTCCTCTAAGGTTAACACCGGGAGCATGATTTCCGGGAGAAGTTCCACCTACCTGGTAAATTTCCCATGTTGCACCTTCATCAGGATTTTCAACTGTCCACTCATTATCGTTAAAACCATCTAATTCAAATGTGTCTATAAAGTAAGGCTGGAAACCACCGGCGTTAATCATCTCGGTTTTTGTAAGTTCTGATGAGCCGTTTAGGTTCCATGATGTTAGAGTTACAGAATATAGTGTACTAGAAAGAAAAATAACTTCCGGGTTTTGGCTTGTTGCGTCAGTTCCGTTAACAAATTCTACATCATTAGGATCAAATTGCCAATTCCATTGTATAGGGCTAAATTGTGTTTCGTCAGTAAATTTAACAGTATCGCCTAAGCAGAAGCTTTTTTTATTTGATGTGAAATCAACTTCGGGGAGAATTGTTGTATTAGCATTTATATAAGACTCTTTTACAATCGAATCAATACCCATATTATTTGAGCTAACGAGTTTAACGCTAAATAATCCGGCAGTATTATAAACAATATCTTGTGGGTTTTGGTCTGTTGACGTTGCAGGAGTACCACCTTCAAAAGTCCACGACCAATCACTTGGAATACCGGAAGTAAGATCGGTAAAATTCACATTTTCGCCAACAGGGATAATAGTTTCGTCAGACATAAAATCAGCAACCGGAGTTTGAACAAAATCTATCGAAGCTATTTGTGTTTTCCAGTTCCAATTACCATTTGAGTATTCAGTAGTGAACCAAAATGTTTGTCCTGTTGAAGGATCAATCGTCATTGCCGAGTAGTCGCCCCATCTGCTGGCTCCTGTTTGGGAGGATGTACCATCTAAAATTGTTGTTTCGTCAATATCAAGTACGCCTAGTCCAAGAGGAGCACCTGACGATTGACCGGCAACTCTAATTGAAGGGTATGTAGATGAGCTTGACACAGAATATCCTAAAGCGATATCTCCATTTTGATTCATGGCAATACTGCCCATCCAGCGACTATTACCATCTGCAGGAGCATAAGTACCTTGCTGATATATACTCCAACCTGATCCATAATTCCTTAATTCATACCATCTTACACCGGCGCGACCACTACCAACATTTACTGTGTGGTTTGTCATCAACACTTGATAGTCGCCAAAATTTCTATATTGCAGCCTATACATGGTCATGGCACTAAGTGCATCAAGTTTTTGACCTGTACCGGGTTGTGAAATATTAATACCCTGAGTTGAGAATGGTGCTGTTGTTAAACTTGGTAAAGCTGTAATAGTAGAGTTGCTTGTGTTATTCCAATCAATACTTGCTTGCCACATTCGTAATGAGTTGCTGCTTACATCAAGAATGGTAGCTGAGGAACCTGCCGGTGGAGGAAGAGCTCCGTCTGCGTCGGCGGGAAGTAAGCCGTAGGTGTAGCTACCCATATTAAAAAATATCATCTCAGCGTTAGGGTCTCCGTCAATCATTGCCTGACGGTTACAAACACTCATGCCGCCACCAACAAATGAGCCATTGTTAAACTGGTGTGATGAGAAGTAGTAGCCATCTGTCCATATTCCAAATTTTGGATAGTCGGGCATGTTATTAAATTCAAATGCATATCGGTTATATGCGCCAAGTGGGTCGCTGGTTTGCGATACTGCTACTAATTCGTAAAAAGGTCCCGAAGGATAGTTTGGAAGCGAAAATTGTGTTGCAATCCATCGATCAGCATATTCATCATAAAGTACAACAGGGTCACCATCATTTGTACTCGACCAAGGACCTATAAAGCCATCCCATAATGTAATGTTGTCAACAGGACCGTAAAGTAAGTTGCCACTTTTATCCCAAATGGCAAAACCTTGATTTACCATCTGAAAATAATAATCATTACCTACGTCACCATCTGTATCAGGAGGAATTACACCATAAAGATTTGATGTACCTGCAAAGTTTTGAGAGATAGTTCCCCCATTTCTGCCACTATGCATAATTTTATCCTGAAGTACAGGATCGCCACCAACTAATGGAGGCATGTTGCTTAGCTCATCGTTGATACTCAGTTCGTTTGGAACCTCTTTGTTTTTCCAAGTTCTTTTTCTGATGCCGTAAGGAACTTCCGTTATATTTCTTAATTCCCTTGATACATCAAAATGTATGGCTTTGGTTATCCTTTCGGGATGAATTACTTGCGCTTTTAATACGCTCATTGATGAAATGATTATCACCAACAACATTGATAGTTTGATTATTTTCATATTTTACTGTTTAAGGCAGATTTGCTGTTTGAGTAATAAGAAACATAGGCTGTTAAACTTAACAGCGCAAAAGTAACTTATTTGATTTAAGTAGGACAACATTTAATATGAAAAGGTTGTTAACTAATTGTTAAACACTTTAAATTATTACTTATTTGCTGTTAGTAAGTTAGATGTTAAATTATTCAGATTAA
>CAZGWS010000071.1:0-6910 GCA_964528805.1 uncultured Lentimicrobiaceae bacterium
CATTGCTAAGAACTAACAGACCTTATTCAGAATACAGATAATCAAGCAATTTTTAATCAATCTGGTTACAAGGCATAAAAAAGCTTGATTTTGAGTATCATGCTTTTCACAATAAGAACCAAATTCTTGCGCATCCCATACCCTAATTATCAGATAAAGTATTAAGCAAATAATTTAGATATCCCATTTTTCATTACATTTGTTATCAATATTACAATATATTTAAATGCTCATAAAAACATACGGTACTGCTATTCATGGTATTGACGCCATAATTATCACAATTGAAGTAAATATCAGTCAGGGTAAAAAATTCTATCTTATTGGTTTACCCGATAATGCAATTAAGGAAAGTCATCACCGCTTAGTATCAGTAATAAATAATATTGGCTACAAATTCCCTCGACGAAAAGTCGTGATAAACATGGCACCTGCCGATATAAAAAAGGAGGGATCGGCGTACGATTTACCTATCGCAATAGCAATTTTATCTGCTTCGGAGCAAGTTGGCGATGAGCGCTTAAACGAATTTGTGATGATGGGCGAACTATCGCTCGACGGGACATTAAAATCTGTTAAAGGGGCGTTGCCCATGGCAATTAAAGCCAAAGAAAGTAAATTTAAGGGAATAATTGTACCTACCGAAAATGTAATGGAAGCTGCTATGGTTGAAGGCATTGATGTATATGGATTTAGCCATATTAACGATGTGATAGCAATGCTCAACAATAACACAAACGACGGTCTCGTTAAAATAGATCCGAATGAGCAACTATCGCATTATAATATATATCCATTTGATTTTGAAGATGTTAAAGGACAGGAGAACATTAAACGAGCTCTTGAAATTGCCGCTGCCGGAGGTCATAATGTAATAATGATAGGTCCACCCGGATCGGGGAAAACCATGCTTGCAAAACGACTACCGTCAATTTTACCTCCTATGTCGCTCGTAGAGGCATTGGAGACTACAAAAATACACTCTGTTGCAGGGTTGCTACAGAGCGATTCGGCGTTAGTGTCAACACGCCCATTTCGTTCACCGCATCACACTATCAGCGATGCAGGGCTGGTGGGAGGAGGAACATATCCTCAACCTGGCGAAATATCATTAGCACAGAATGGTGTATTGTTTCTCGACGAGCTTCCTGAATTTAAGCGTACAGTTCTTGAAGTAATGCGTCAACCTATGGAAGATCGTATTGTTACTATCTCGCGTGCACGCATTACTGTTGATTATCCGGCAAGTTTTATGCTCATTGCTGCTATGAATCCTTGTCCGTGTGGTTACTACAATCATCCTGATAAAGAGTGCGTTTGCTCACCGGGTATTGTTAAAAGTTATCTTAATAAAATCTCCGGTCCACTAATGGATAGAATTGACCTTCATGTTGAAGTTACTCCTGTTCCATTTAATGAGCTTGCCGATACAAAACAGGGTGAGAGAAGCGAGCCGGTACGCCAAAGGGTAATTGCCGCCCGTGCCATTCAAAATATTAGATTTAATGATAAAGATGATATACATAATAATGCCCAAATGAGTAGTCGTGATATTACTAAATTCTGCAAACTAAATGAAGCAGGGCAAACCTTGCTTAAAAGAGCCATGGAAAGACTTAGCCTTTCGGCAAGAGCATATGACAGAATAATTAAAGTTGCTCGTACAATTGCTGATTTAGCCGACACTGAAGATATCCATTCCGAACATCTTGCAGAAGCAATACAATACCGCAGCCTCGACAGGGATAATTGGGGGAGTTAAAATATCACATATGAAAATTCTTAATAAGATAGTGTATAAAATCACTTTAATAATTATGATTCCTATAGTACTCCTATCTGTTGTAGTTTCGTGGTTATTACTAAATAACATAACACATCAAACCGAACTTGAATACACTAACGACCTTGAAAAAATTGTTTTTAAGTATGTTAATTACATCGATCAATCATTAATTGGCGTATCAAACGAAGCTTTTAAGACCGCACAGTTTGTTGAGGGTTTGCATGATTTTAGGTCGAAAGATTTGATTAACTTATGTAACAACAACATAAAAACGGATAGTTTAGTATTTGGTTCCGGCATTTTCTTTGATCCGGATATGAATCCTTTTAATAGTTCAATCGGCTACTTATATTCGTATCGTACACAAGACAGTATAGTTGAAGTTATTGTTGATGACAGCACAGACCCAATTGGCTACAATTTTATTGACAGAAAGCCTGAATGGTGGAGAATTGCTACTGAACACCATACAAGTGGGTGGACAAAACCGTATGTTGATACTCTGTCAGTTGATACAAAAATGATAACTTTTTTTCATCCCTTCTTTTTTAATGATGAATTTGCCGGTATCACCACAATCGACATGTCATTAAATATATTAGAAAACTGGGTAATAAATAACGAGAAAGTACTTGAAAAACGCCTGCAACTAACAACTTTTCTGATTTCTAATGACAGTATTATTATATTTTCTGATTTGCCTGATAGAATTGGCAAAAAAATATTTGACCAAAGCGGTGGGAATAAAGAAAGATACAATTTAAAACAATCAAAAATAGTAGTAAGCAACGCCCTTAATGGAGAAACCGGTACAGCAGTTATCGCTTCAGCAGATGGAAGAAGCAAGGTTATTGCCTTTTATACACCCCTACATTCAACTAATTGGACAGCTGTTTCGTTGATACCTTATAAAGTAATTAGTGATAATGCAAGAGAGGGATTAATCTGGATATTCTTGTTAATACTGCTTCTCAACCTTATACTAATTATCATTATTATACTGATTGCCAGGACCATTACGAAGCCAATAGTGAAACTTAGTAGTGTATCGCTAAAAATTGCCAAAGGTGACTATACGACAAAAGTACAGGTTACTAGTAAAGATGAACTGGGGATACTTGCCAACAATTTTAAGATTATGAGAAATAATCTGAAGGACAGGGAAAAAGAAATAAAAGAAGCTAACAGAAAATACGAGATAATTTATAGCAATACCCCTGTTGGAATACTTTATTTTGATGCAAATGCAATTGTGGTGTCGCATAATAAAAAGTATAGTGAGATTATTGGTTTAGAAAAAGATAATATAATTGTTGGGAAGCCTGCAGACGACCTTAACATACCAAAAAATCAGGTAGCAAAACTCAAGAAAGTATTAAAATATGGTAAAGAAATTGAGTTTATTTCTCATTCAGCATACAAATCAGGCGTATATATTAAATCAATAATTCAACCAATAAAAGATGGCAAACAGATTACAGGGGCAATTGTTACAACTGAAGATATAACAACGCAAATAAAAAATACCGATCTGATAATAAAAACCAAAGCAGCTGAAAAAGCCAGCAAATCAAAAAGCCTCTTTCTGGCAAATATGAGTCATGAAATTAGGACACCGATGAATGCCGTAATTGGCTTTTCACATCTATTGGATAAAACAAAACTTAATACAAAGCAAAAAAATTATTTATTAAAAATTAATAGTTCAGCCAAATTACTTCTTGGTATTATTAACGATATCTTAGATTTCTCAAAAATTGAAGCCGGTAAACTTACTCTTGAATATAACCGTTTCAACCTTGAACGAATGTTAATCGATATAAATAATATTTTTTCATATAGTGCTGCACAAAAAAGTCTGGAATTTATTCTTTTCATTCATCCGGATGTACCAAAAGAGATTAAGGGTGATGAGCTTAGGCTAAAACAAATCATCGTTAATCTATTAAGCAATGCCATTAAATTTACGCATAATGGTGAAGTGGAAATTAGCATAAACGTTAAAGAAAGTACTAAGAAAAATATTCGTTTAGAGTTTAAGGTTAGAGATACCGGTATTGGCATGAACGAAGAACAAAGGTCGTGGGTATTTGATGCCTTTAGTCAGGCCGACGAAAGCACAACAAGAAAATATGGGGGAACGGGGTTAGGTCTATCCATCTCAAAAAGGTTAGTTGAAATGATGGGTGGAGAAATTGATTTTAAAAGTACACCCGATGTTGGTACAACCTTCTTTTTTGATGCCAATTTAGAGATAGTTGAGCAAGAAAATACCTCATATTTGTTGCCAACTAGTGAACTCGAAGGAACTATAGTTCTTGTTTGTGATGATAATTCGTCTGCAAGATTAGTAGTTTCCAGTATTCTAAGGTCATTGTCTTTTAACACGGAAGAATTTGATAATGGCATCTCGCTCATTGAAAAACTCGAATCGGCGGCGGAGAAAAAATACGACCTGCTAATTCTTGATTGGCAAATGCCTGAAATGGACGGAATTGAAGTAGCAAAAAGAATAAATAGCAGTAATAAGATAAAACACAAACCAAAAATTATTCTTTTAACTGCTTACAGCGATACAAATTTTGAAGAAATGGATCATACAGGGATAGATGCAATTATTTACAAACCTGTTACTAATTCAGTTTTGTTCGATACTATTATGGGTGTTTACGGCAAAGATGTTTCCAAACTACATAAGCAGCTGAGTGAAGATGATTTAAACACAAGCAACCTAAATGAATTCGCCGGGTCTAACATTTTATTGGTTGAAGACAATGAAATTAATCAGGAGGTAGCAACAGAATTACTTGAGTCAATGGGTTTAGTTGTAGATATTGCAGATAATGGTAACATTGCCTGCAAAAAGGTTTTAGGAAATAATCCCGCAAAATTCAATCTTGTATTTATGGACTTACAAATGCCTGTAATGGATGGCTATACTGCCACTAAAACCATTAGAAATAATAAGAAATACACTAAAGTCCCAATAGTAGCCATGACCGCCGATATAATGGAAGGTGTAAAGGAAAAATGTCTTGAGATAGGGATGAAGGACTTTGTTTCAAAACCCATTAATCCTGCTGAAATTGCAAAAGCAATTATAAATTGGGCTGTTAAACCTAATGACAAGACAAAAGATAAAAAACAAGAGGTGATAGATGATAAAATAGAAATACCATTAATACCGGGATTAGACACCGAAAGTGCCTTGGTGAGGATGAACAATAAAAAGAAATTATATTTGAGTATTCTTAAAAAGTTTTATAATAATAATCAGAGTTTTATTAGTGAGATAAAGGATGCACTTGCTAATACTGAGGATGAAACTGCACAAAGAATGATACATACACTTAAGGGTGTGAGTGGTAATATTGGGGCTGATTTATTGCACAAATTAACCAAAATAGTTGAACGAAGTATTATTGAAAAGAATGCTGAAAGTCTTGATAAGGAAATTGCTAAATTAGAGACAGAATTAAATAAGTTGTTTGATAATATTTCAACTAAACTTGATTTTACTTTAATAACAGAGAAAAAGGAATTGGATATTGAACTGATCAAAGAAACTATTCCAAAATTAAAAGAGTTATTAATAGCGAGAAGTCCAAAAGCAAAGGAAATGGTTAATAAGCTAAGAAGTGCAGGTATGACAGGAGAATTATTTAATGAAATGGTTACAAAACTAAATAAATATGATTTTAAAAGTGTGCTTGCGTTACTTGATGAAATTGAAAAAACAATAAATTAGATATTATGGACGATTTTTATAAAAATACAATCCTTATTGTAGATGACACACCGGAAAATATTGATATTTTGGTTGAACTACTCGAGGGCTTCGACAAACAAATAGCAATAAACGGAGAGGATGCTTTGGAAACAGCATGGGAAGGTGATCCCCCCGATTTAATATTACTCGACATAATGATGCCCGAAATGGATGGCTATGAAGTATGTAAGCGGCTTAGAGAAAATGATAAAACAAAAGATATACCAGTAATCTTTCTTACAGCAATGACAGAGAAAGATGATATCGTAAAAGGTTTTGAAGTTGGCGGTCAGGATTATATTACAAAACCTTTTCATGCCAGAGAATTAATGGAAAGAGTTAAAACGCAGCTTGAATTAAAAACTCAAAGAGAGATATTAAAAACCATGAACACCACTCTTGAAAAAAAAGTTGAGGAGCGAACATCACAGTTAAACGAGTCTAATGAAAACCTGAATAAGGCAAATAAACAGCTTGTTGTTCTCGATGAAGCTAAAAACAAATTCCTTTTGCTCATAAGTCACGAAATACGAACCCCACTAAACGGTATTGTCGGCTCAACCTACTTTTTAAATGACATGATTGACGATCCTGAACTAAATGATTTTCTCGACATACTTAAAGAATCGGTCGATCGACTTGACAAGTTCTCACAAACAGCTCTCGAAATTACTCAAATGCAAACGCTTGGCAAAGATGTAAAAAGAGCAAATATTGATATTAACACCATTATCAATAAAATTATTGACGAAAATAAAGCTGATGCCGATACAAAAAACCTGACAATATTAACATCATTGAACGATGATGATACCATTGCCGTCAACGAACACTATTTCACCAGATCTTTTACAGAGCTGGTAAACAACGCAATTAAATTCGCTAATAATAATTCCACAATTAATATTAGCACATATGTTGAAGACGATAAATTAAAAATATGCGTTACTGATACCGGTGAAGTAATCCCTACGGAAGAAATTCAGGAGATAGTAAAACCATTTGGTCTTGCCAAGCCGCATTATGATAAAAATGTTGGCTTGGGACTGTACTATGTTCAAACTTTTATTAATATTCACAATGCACAAATAGATATACAAAGCAATGTTGATGAAACAATAATTACTCTTATTTTTGATATTATACAAAACTAAATAATGGATATTGAAACAATAACTATTGAAAAATTAAACGCCCTCAACAAGGGCACACTAATGGAGCATCTTAGTATTGAGTATGTTAGCGTTGGCGATGGTTGGCTTACAGCAAAAATGCCTGTAAACGAAACCACCTTTCAACCTGATAAAATATTACACGGTGGTGCCTCTATTGCCTTGGCAGAAACCGTTGCCGGA
>CAZGWS010000071.1:7010-13209 GCA_964528805.1 uncultured Lentimicrobiaceae bacterium
TTGCCTTTTGCAATTTATAGTCTCCCATATTCCAATACATATAAGCTTATTATCCAAAAGGATTACATCGTTAATAGCATTGAAATACTTGATATTGAAGATGTTTCAGGATTTGTTATTGCTGATTTTAATAGCGCACATTCGGGGACGGCAAGCTTAATAGCACCTGATATAATATTGTCAAAAGATGATTTGGTTGATAAAACAGTCGCATTACTCAACAAACTTCCGGACAGAATTGATGCTAATACAACAGATAATGTTTACACAACAAAATCAGACTATCTTGACATAGCATCTTATATAATAAAAAAACTTGTGAATAACGACCTCCGGAAAGTTGTTTTGTCGAGGGTTGTGAAGAAAACTCTTAGCGAAAAACTTAAGGCAAGTGTCATCTTCAATAAGCTATACAATAAGTATAATAATGCATTTGCATACTTATTTTACCTTCCCGAAAAAGGAACTTGGTGTGGGGCATCGCCCGAAGCATTATTTAAAGTTGAAGATAGCAATATTGTTGTTGATGCACTCGCAGGCACAAGATTGTTGGCAAACAAAAATACAAATCCACATTGGACTATCAAGGAAAAAGAAGAGCAGTCGTATGTTACTTTATATATTAAATCACTGTTGTCGGAGCTTGGAATTGATAATTATAAACAATCAGATCCAATAACAATAACCGCTGGTAACTTAGCGCACATCCAGTCTAAATTTTCTATTCCTGTATCAGAAGTTAATAACAAAGTTGGAAAAATAATTGCCGGCTTACATCCTACTCCTGCTGTTTGCGGGTTGCCTAAGGCAGATTCGTTTTTGCTAATTAAAAAAGCAGAAAGACATCAGCGCAGGTACTATACCGGATTTTTAGGTCCCTGGAATGTTGATAAGAAATCGCAATTATATGTTAATTTGAGATGTGCTGAATTGGATACTAATTATGTAAACATTTATGTTGGTGGTGGACTTACAGCAGCATCAGTTCCTGAGGCAGAGTTTGAAGAAACTGTACATAAAACTCAAACATTATTGTCTGTTGTCGAAAATTTGTAGAAATTTGCACGATGACATCTGATAAAAAAAACGTAAGTCTTCTCGCTGATATTTTTGTAAAAGCCGGACTTACTGATATAGTTATATCACCGGGATCGCGTAATGCACCCATAATTATAAGCTTCGTAAATAACAGTAAGATTAATGCTTTTAGTATAATTGATGAGCGTAGTGCAGCCTTTTTTGCGCTTGGTCTTGCCCTTAATTCTAAAAAAACCGTTGCTATTGCCTGTACATCCGGGAGTGCTATACTAAATTACGCATCTGCAATTTCAGAAGCTTATTATCAAAAAATCCCACTACTTGTAATTACTGCCGATCGTCCCCCATATTTAATTGACGTTGGCGATGGACAAACAATAAAACAAAATAATGTTTATGCTAATTTCATAAAAAAAAGCTATCAGCTTCCACTAAATATTAATGATGAATCAGACAGAAAATATACTGAAAATATTATAAATGAGGCAATTAACAGCTGCGTTGAACCGCAATGCGGACCTGTTCATATTAATATCCCATTTGATGAGCCCATTTATGGTGTTACTAATAATCATATCCAAAGTATGTTTAGCAAAGCTGCAAAAAATGTAACTGCCTGCTCAGCACTGCAAATGCAGAAAATCGCAGAACAGTGGAACAATTGTAAAAAGATTATAGTTATCGCCGGTCAGACACCGCCAAATATTGAAATTAATCAGGTTATTGAGGCTATATCGCAATACAAAAATGTGGTTGTGATAGCCGAAACCACATCTAATTTATATGGTGATGCAATTATAGGTACAATTGACAATGTTGTTTCTACTATTTGCGTTCAAGAAGTTGAAGCATTTAAACCCGATATGCTTATCAGCTTTGGCGGACAAATTGTTTCAAAGATGATTAAAAAGTTTCTTAGAAATAATAAGCCTGGTATTCATTACCATATATCGCCATCAAACCAACCTTTGGATACGTATTTTTGCCTTACCGATGTTCTTGTTTCTGATGAATATTTGTTTTTTAGTTCACTACTTAGTTACATTAGCCCCATAAATAGCAATTATGCAAGTTTGTGGCATACTCGAAAAAATGAAATTGACAAAAAAAGAGACGCCTACCTTTCAACAATTGAATATTCTGATTTTAAGGTCATTGATAATGTGCTGGCGCAGTTGCCTGAAGACAGCGTGTTGCATCTTGGAAACAGTACGCCTGTTAGATATTCGCAATTGTTTGGCAGTAAAAAAAACACTATGTATTGTTCAAACCGTGGCGTTAGTGGTATTGATGGGCAAGTGTCAACTGCAGTTGGGTTTGCATACGCATCTAACAAGCTAAACGTGTTAATTACCGGCGATTTGGGCTTTCTGTACGACAGCAATGGCTTGATGAACAATTATTTAAGGCCAAACCTAAAAATTATTGTTATTAATAACTCAGGTGGTGGAATATTTAGATTTATCTCCGGACCTGATACTACACCAAATCTTGAAGAATTTTTTGTTGCAAAACACAGTTGGAAAGCAGAATACATCTGTAAGGCGTTTAATGTAAAATATATTAGTGTGGATAATATTTCAGATTTAGAATTAGTACTTCAAACTTTCTTTACTATCCAAAGCCAAACAGCAGAGGTACTTGAAATAACTACTCCATCGAATAGGAATGCTAGCATCTTACGGCAATATTTTAAATTTATTAAGGAGTGAACTTTTGCTTTCATTTAAAAGTGCTTAAAGACATCAAAAACTAAAATGCGATACTATATAATTTTCATAATTGCTATAATGGCATCTTGTTCAAAGGAAAATGCCACAATTACAAATAAACCTGTAAATGAAGCAACTATTATATCAGTAGATTTATCATCGCTACCACAAATTGAAGAAACAAGTACAGTTTTTTATAATTTGCAAGATCAACCGGAAGATGTGCTTACCACATTAAGAAACAGCGGCATTAATACAATCAGACTTAGAATTTGGAATAATCCAATAAACAATTATTCGTCGTTTGAAGAGGTAAAAGCATTTGCACATAAAATAAAGTTGATGGGATTAAAAGTATGGATTACGATTCATTATTCTGATACTTGGGCCGACCCCGGACATCAAGTGCCTCCGCTTAGATGGCAAGGATTATCATTTAATGCTATTCATGATAGTGTTTACAGTTATACCAAAAGAATTGTAACACAAATTAAACCCGATTTTATTCAAATTGGTAATGAAATTAATGCCGGATTTTTATTTCCTTATGGTAACATCAACGAGCATGAATCTCAATTTGTTGATTTGCTGTCAGCAGGCATTAAGGCTGTAAGAGATAACTCTGACAGTACAAAAATTATAATTCATTTTGCAGGCATTGACGGAGCAAACCCGTACTATCATAAATTACTTAATATCGACTATGATATTATTGGGCTTTCATACTACCCAATTTGGCACGGTAAAGACCTAAATGCTTTAAAAACAGCTATTTCCAACCTTGCTAAAGATAATAACAAAGGGGTTGTAATTGCAGAGACAGCTTATCCTTTTACATTGGGGTGGAACGATTTAACAAACAATGTTGTAGGACTTGAAGAACAGTTAATAATGCCCGGTTATCCTGCCACACAAAAGGGTCAAAGAGATTTTATCGCAAAAATAAAAGAAGTAGTTACTTCAACTGAAAATGGAATCGGTTTTTGCTACTGGGGTGGTGAGTTAGTAGCATTTAAAGGCACAAATGCAACAGATGGTTCAATCTGGGAGAATCAGGCGCTATATGATTTTAATAATAAAGCGTTGCCCGTTATAAATGAATTTACGAATCATGCTAAGCCGTGACGTGGGGCTACATACAATACATATAAACCGTTGTGGTTTATTGCAAGAAAAAAAATCTACCTAAATAATCAAATTAGAGAAAATTAGTAAATTTGTAAAAAAAAGCAAATGCCACGAATTTTTGAATATCTTGGAATAATAATATTCTTCTATTCAAACGAACATGAACCGATTCACGTTCATGCGAAAAAAGGAGAATTTGAAAGTAAAGCTGAATTTATAATTTCCAATGGAGAAATTATTGAAATCAGGATTAAGGAAAACAAAGGATTCAAACCATTAAAAGGAACTGACCTTAAAAACTTCAAAGACTTTCTATCAATTTTTGCTGACCAGATTGTCAATAAATGGATTGATTATTTTGTATACCACAAAGACATTGATTTCGAACGGATAACAAAAAAACTAAAATGAAAATAACAGAGAACTATTCAGGAAAACAATTTGATAAAATTGAAATCGGGTTTGCAAAATACATTGGAGATTATGCAATTCGAATAAAATTTAATGATGGTACAGAACAACTTGTAGACTTTAAATCATTTTTGAATAAATCTCAACATCCGTCAATCAACAAATATTTGAAGGAAGAATTGTTTTCAGACTTTAAGATTGCTGACGGAAATTTAAACTGGAATAATTATGATATGATTTTTCCGGTTTGGGATTTGTACAATGGACGAATTGAATAAAGCAACAAAACCACAACATCACCTATACGCAATACAACGTTACGCAAGCCAGCAAGCTGGCAAGCTTCACTTTTGTACTGCGCATATCTTCATACCGTTAGCTACAACCAAGAAAAAAATTGAAAATTAATTTTGAAACCCTACCAAGAATTGGTATTTTTGTAAAAAATTAAAGTTATGGCAAAAAACACATCAATTTTGTTAGGTGATTATTTTAATGATTTCATCAATCATCAGATTAAATCAGGAAAATATTCTTCAGCAAGTGAAGTTGTAAGAACCGCTTTGAGAATGTTTGAACACGAAGAATCTAAAAAAACTGAACTTATAAATGAACTGAAAAAAGGAGAAAAATCTGGCTTTATAAAAGAATTTGACAGAACATCTTTTTTAAAAAACCTTCACCAAAAATATTTGGCTGAAGAATGAAATATATAATCAGTCAAGAAGCAAGTCGAGATAGTGAGAATATTTGGCTTTACACGCTTGAAAAATGGTCGATAGAACAAGCTGACAGATATCTCAATTTGATAATGGATGAAATAGAATATCTCGCAGAAGACCCAAATTCTGGAAAAGATTATGGTGAAGTAAGAAAAGGGTATTTTCGTTCTCGAATAAAATCATATTTCATTTTCTATAAAATCAATTGGAAAAATGAAGAAATTGAAATTATTAGAATCCTACATCAACGAATGGATATTGAAACTCGATTGAATGAATAAAATGGCAGTACCTAATAAAATGATTTTACTTAAGGGCACGGATGATACTAAGTTTCACTGACAAAACCTATCACTGACCTTGAGTTTTTAATACTAATTGGTAACAGATTTCATAAAAAGACTATTTAAATTCATTCTAAATAAGAAATTATATTATTTTTGCCATTAAATTGATAACTATTAAAACAATAATAATGAAAGTATCAGATAACACAGTGGCAGAGGTATCTTATAGCATGTTTGTTGATGATAAAAATGGAGAGTTGGTTGAATTTTTGGATGAAAACAATCCAAAGCAATTAATTTTTGGAAAAAATATACTTATGCCGGGTTTTGAAACTCATATGAGCGGATTAGAACCCAATACTTCTTTTGAATTCACACTAAAACCGGAAGAAGCATTTGGTAATTATAATAATGATTTAATTGTTGATGTTCCTAAGTCGGCATTTGAAATAGATGGTAAAATTAAAGAAGATTTGCTATATCTCGGCAACGAGATTTCTATGCTTGACAATGTTGGCAATTCCATATTAGGAACTATAATTGATGTTGCCGAGCAAGGTGTTAAAATGAATTTTAACCATAAATTAGCTGATAAACATTTATTTATTAAAGGTAAGATCCATGATGTTCGCTTTGTAACTAATGACGATCTTACACCTAAAGAAGGCTGTGGTTGTGGATCAGGTTGCGGTTGCGGCAGCAATAGTGATGAACAATTATATTCAGATAGTAGTACAAACACACAAAACAAAGATAATTACGAAGAAGATTGCCCAACTTGTGGCAACCCTGCTGACATGCGTGGCTCCGGTAACGGAAGTTGCGGATGTTCATAATTGATTTTTGTAAAGTTGCTAATTAAACTTAATATTTTTCATAGGATTTTTTTTATTTTTTAGCA
>CAZGWS010000072.1:0-11293 GCA_964528805.1 uncultured Lentimicrobiaceae bacterium
CTGATTAATTCATAAAAAATGACAAAATATTTGTAAACATCTCTTTACCTGCATCATATGTAATTTACTGTTATAATTTCATTTTGTCAATTTTTACTAAAGTGTGTTTATTTTAATATATCTGCTTCGTTGTTAAACCTTTGAAATAGATCACTATATCGTCAGCGTTAGACGCCTCACATCTGCATCAAACTAAATACATAAATTATTCAGGCTAATTGAGACTCTTTTTCTTCTTTGTTGTTGTTATGAACTGCAAAGTAACTATAAACTCCATATAAAATAACAAATTCGTAATTAGCAACTATTTTACAAAATTACTCAAAGAAGTGCAACGACGAGAAGATAAATAAGAATTATTAGCACACAAATTAGCTGCAATATTGTCTTAATACTACAAGCGTCATTTATGAACAGATTTTATAAACTCCTCAACCTCAGGTACTCCCCCCTGATAAATTAAGTAACCATTATATGGTTCGCGCTTAGTTATTTCATCGTTTATCGGGTCGAGCATCATACGTACAACTTCTTTAGGATCATCAGTTTGCCCAAGTATCCAACTTAACTTTACCCAGGCAACTTCAGGGAGCATATTTCCTGTTGGGATAATCCCTTTTGCCATCATATCTCTTCCTGTATCATAAACAAACATATGAACATAACCCCAAAGAGTTTGCAATGTCATAAACATAAACACTCCTTTTGCATGTGCTCGTTCTATTGCAGGATAGAGTTCTTTGTTAACATGTCCTAAACCTGTACCAACAATAATAATTCCTTTGTAGCCTTTTTCAACCATTGCATCTAACACATCAGGCGACATGCCGGGGTAATAGTAAAGCATGGTAACTTTGTCGCTAAAATATGGAAGTATTTTAACATTTTTATCGTTACGACGTTTATTATATTTTTTCTTGATAGGGATTATCTCGTTACGAGTTACTTGTGCCAAAGGTATATCTCCTATTGTACGAAATGTTGAGCGATATGATGAGTGCATCTTACGAACTCTTGTACCCTTATGCAGCAAACCGTACTCGTCGGATGTAGGACCAAACATACATATTTGCACCTCGGCAATATCGGAGTTGCCGGCAGCATTCATAGCATGCATAAGGTTTAGGGCAGCGTCGGAGCTGGGTCTGTCTGATGATCTCTGCGAACCCACCAACACTACAGGAACAGGTAAGTTTTGACACATAAATGTTAGCGCAGCACCTGTATGATGCAAAGTATCAGTACCGTGCCCAATAACAATGCCGTCAACACCTTTTTCAATTTCTTTACCAATTGCTTTTGCTAATGCGATGTACTGTTTTGGTCCCATGTTTTCGCTAAAAACAGCAAATACTTTTTCGGTTTCTAAATTACATATGTCAGCAAGCTCAGGCACAGCACCATATAATTCACCAGGTGAAAACGCCGGAATTACGGCTCCTGTACGATAATCTAACCTTGATGCTATTGTGCCGCCGGTTCCAAAAAGCTTAACTTTTGGCAATCCATCAGTATATGGAAATTCTTTTTCAGGAATTTTATAGTTTGCCTTATTGTAGCCAGTTTCATGCATAGATTTTATAGTTGCAGTATCAATGCCAATGTTGTAACCGGTAATAATTTTTATCACAATGTGTTTATCATCGTCATTTTCGGCTCGCGGCAGTACAGTACCTTCAAAATTACCCCTTGTAGTTTTAGCTAATACAGTTCCCCAAACCCTAACTTTATACTTTTTAAGCAATGCCAAAGCATCGCCTTTATATCCTTGAAAAATATCGTTATCCATTTTTAATCTCTTTACTTAATTCACTTAATTTAACATTTCCGAGTGCAATATTTCTAAGTTGACCCATAACCCAATTTACAAGGTCTGTTTCTGAAATATCACCATCTTTATCTTCTATAAATTTTTCATATAGCACCGGTAATTCTGATGTTATCTCGTCCATTGTGTATCGCTTAAAGTTAATCCTGCTAAGTATTGAATTAAAATTCATTTTCGGATGTTCAAATATTTGCTGAAGCATTTTCTCGGCAATGTGATACTCAATTTTCTCATCTTCAAGAAACTTAAAAAGATCATAAATTCTGTTATAGTTAAACTGCTTATGGTCATTAAAATGGCTATCGGCAAATTTTACTTCATGTCCAAAAAATGTACCCACGTAAGTAGAAGGAATATTCAGTTTAGTAATAATTTTTTCAATTATGGGGAATAAGTTCTTCGAGAATATGTACGTATAAACACTTTCAGGAATGTGCCATTTTTTTAATTTATTATAATTGTCGATAACATCATGAGGAAGATTTTTACTTAGCTTAGTTATATACACATCGGTTAGAGGAATTGGTGCTGAGTCTGTATCAGGGTACATACGGTCGGCACCGGGTAGCACACGTTCAAAAATTGTTGAACCGTCTTCAAACGATTTGCGCGTTTCTTCGGGTACACCTCGAATCGCCATTCTGCATCTTTCTTCAATGGTTTCAAATGCTGTTGCCATATCTTCCTCATCACCCCAAATAACAACCTGTGCATCACCATCATTAGCTTTCAGGGCTTTTTTAATTGTACCCCACTCCACATCGCTAATTATTGGATCAAGTTCTTCCGAATGATACATATTTGGTTTTTCAAGACATGCAATAACTTTAAGCCGGGTTATTAACTCATTGGCAAACATTTGATTAGGTTGTGTAAAATAAGATAGCACACCCTCAAAGTGAGGTAGATTAATGGCTAAAACACTTTCGTTATCATCAAGTTTACTTATTAATCCTTTAATACTGCAATGGTTTGCTTTCCAGCTGTCAGGATTAGTTATTCTACTTGATAACAATTCAGTAATTTGAAGCAAAGCCCACTGCCTAAATACCTCAACATGTGTAAGTTCAGGTATCCATTTTGTGTGGGCAACTCCTTTAATTTCAACACGGCTACCACCTTTACAACTAACATTTACATCTTGGCGACCTGCTCCCATACCTGTACGTACATTGCCTGTACTTCTATTCAAGAACCTAATATAATCGCATCCTTCTTTAACTTCATCGGGGTTTACAAAATCAGGATATGTAACAGTTTCGATTAGCGGCATACCAAGTCTGTCGGTTTTATAAATACGCACATGACCTATATCGGATATTTCGCGACATGAATCTTCCTCAATGCTAAGTTGTATTAGTCGTATTTTTTTATGGGGCAAAGAAAACTCCCCTTCAACGCCAAGGATAGCAGTACGTTGAAACCCGGTGGGGATACTGCCATCAAGATATTGTTTACGGGTAATATGAACTTCACCTACAACATTAAACTTTGAGAGCAACGATATCTCAAGTGCTTTTTTTAAGGCATGCATGTTAATTGGAAACGGGGGAGTATCATCAACTTCGTAAGTGCATGCATTTGTATTATTTATGCGATAGATTATTTTCTTACGAGTTTTAAACTCCATAAGTGCGGTGCCGTCATATTCGCCGAGTTCGCTTAGAGTAGGACGCATATGTCGTATTATATCAGCATCATAATCGTCGTTACTATTAAAAATACCTGCCGGGCAATGGCAGAAAAGCTTTTCGTCAGTTAGCAGCTGCTGGTGCACCTCGAGCCCCGACATAAAGCCCAAGGAATCGTAGGTATTTTGTGTTGCTTCACTACGGGGAATATACCCTACTTTTTCCTTGCTGTTTCTATAATTTTCTTTTGAATTAAAACTCATTTAGAGATGTTTTTATGCTTATGCGAAAAAAGCTCAAATTTACTAAAAATGAAAAACAGAATGTGTATTATTTTCAAAAGATTTTTTTGTACTGAAAGACTAATAGTTGTACGCCTGAGACCATACTTTATGGAGTTTATTTATGCTTCTTCAACAATTCTATTCAACAAGCCAATACCTTTTTCGACCGATTCAACATTTTCAAACCTAAGAGTAAGGCTTCCTCTAATTTCTTTCATTATACAGGTTTCAGGATATTTTTGGACAAAGGCAAGGACTTCACCAAACTTCCCGGTCTGAAAATATGCCGAATCTTTAGTCCCCGTAAAATAGCCGGTCATACGATTATACTTTAAATAAAGTTTAACAAACCCGATTTTTTTTGCTATCCACCTTAGCCGTACCGCATTGATTAACGAATTTGTTTGCTCCGGGAGGGGGCCGAATCTATCAGAAAGCATATTGCTAAATGCTTCAATATCTGTTTCTTCAGTAGTATTATCCAGCTCTTTATACAAACTTAACCTCTCGGTAATGTTAGTAACATAATCGTCAGGTATTCGGATTTCCATATCTGTCTCTAACTGGCAATCACCGGTAAAATCATCTTCTTTACGGTCGTTGTTATAGAGGTCTGTGAATTCGATTTCTTTAAGTTCAGAAATAGCTTCGTCCAATATCTTTTGGTACATCTCGTAACCAATATCAGATATAAAACCACTTTGCTCGCCTCCCAAAATATTACCTGCACCACGGATATCCAAATCACGCATTGCAATGTTAAAACCACTACCCAAATCAGTATGTTCTTCGATGGCTTTGAGTCGTTTGCGAGCTTCACCTGTTAATGTTGAAAGTGGTGGCGACAGCAGATAACAAAAGGCCTGCTTATTTGATCGTCCTACCCTACCCCTCAACTGATGTAAATCGCTTAGACCAAAATTTTGAGCATTGTTAATAATAATTGTATTGGCATTAGGGATATCTAACCCCGACTCAATTATAGTTGTGGCAAGCAACACATCGTAATCGCCATCAATAAAATCAAGCATTATTTTTTCAAGATGCTTACCGTCCATCTGACCATGACCAATGGCAATTCGTATTCCAGGCACAAACTTTAACAACATATCATGCACATACATAATATTTTGAATACGGTTATGCACAAAAAATACTTGCCCCCCCCGCAAAAGTTCGTAGGTAATAGCATTACTGATAACTTCCGAGCCAAACGAACTTATTTCAGTTTGTATTGGTTGCCTGTTTTGTGGAGCTGTAACAATAATACTTAAATCGCGCGCTCCCATAAGCGAAAATTGCAAAGTACGCGGAATTGGTGTTGCCGTTAACGTAAGTGTGTCAACATTAGCTCTGAATTGTTTTAGCTTTTCCTTTGCTGCAACACCAAACTTCTGTTCTTCATCAACAACAAATAGACCTAAATCTTTAAACAAAATATCTTTACTTAACAAACGGTGAGTACCAATAATGATATCTATTTTGCCTTCGCTAAGTTTTTTAAGAGTGTCTTTTTGCTGTTTTGCTGTTTTAAATCTGTTAATATAGTCTATTGTTACCGGAAAATCTTTAAGTCGCCGGCAAAAGGTATTATAATGTTGTAATGCCAATATTGTAGTGGGCACTAATACTGCAACTTGTTTACTTTCGCTAACAGCCTTGAATGCGGCACGAATTGCAATCTCGGTTTTACCGAAGCCAACATCACCACACACTAAACGATCCATCGGAAATGATGCCTCCATGTCTTTTTTAATATCCACAGTCGCCTTTAATTGATCGGGTGTATCCTCATAAATGAAAGAAGCTTCGAGTTCATTTTGCAGATAAGTGTCGGGCGAATATTGTATTCCGATAGAGTTTTTTCGTTCAGCATAAAGTTTTATCAAATCGCGTGCAATATCCTTTACCTTACTTTTTGTTTTATTTTTTAACCTACTCCAAACTTTGGTTCCCAACTTATTAAGCGTTGGAGGTGTACCCTCTTTACCAACGTATTTTGATATTCGATGTAATGAGTGAATACTAACATAAAGTATGTCGTTGTTTTTATAGATTAGGCGAATTGCTTCCTGCTTTTTACCGTTATTATCAATTATTTGCAGCCCATCGAAACGCCCAACACCATGGTCGATATGTGTTACAAAATCACCGGGATTTAGATTGTAAAGTTCCTTTATGGAGATAACATCTTTAGTGCCAAAACCCTCACGCAGTTTAAATCGATGAAAACGGTTAAACAGCTGATGGTCCGTATAACACAGCAGTTTATTATCGTTATCAATAAAGCCGGCACTAAGGCTGATGTAAACCGGAATAAACTCAGCTCTAACCTTTTCAGGGATGTCGGCCTGCATATCTTCAAAGATAGTGTAAATACGTTCAATTTGTTTTTTATTATTTGAGAAGATAAGGCATTTGTAGCCATCGAGGGAATATTTAGCAATATCTTCTATTAATAAATCAAACTTTTTATTGAATGTTGGTTGGGGGTTTTGGGCAAATATTACAGTAGAAAAAAATTTGAAATAGCTTTTGTTTGAAAATTCTATGGTAGAAAAATCGGCAATACGTTTACCAAAGTAATTACCATTGCTAAAAAGAGTTTGCGGGTTATTAATTTTCTCATTATCATCTATTTTAGCAAAACTGCCGATTGCATTTTCATATTCCTTTTCAATACCGGCAATAGTAAATTCAACGTTTTCGAACCAAAATAATGTTGAAGAAGGAATATAATCCAAAAAGTTAATACGCTCTTCGGCAAGCTCCCTACTTTGCACATTTGGCAGCAATGTTATTCGGTTTAGGTGCTGGACTGACAATTGTGTTGACGGGTTAAAAGTCCTGATAGATTCAACCTCTTCATCAAAGAATTCAATACGATACGGATGCTCGTTTGAAAATGAGAATACATCAATAATCCCACCTCTAATAGCAAATTGCCCGGGTTCTGCAACAAAGTCAACAAGTTCAAACTCAAATTCAAAAAGCAAATCACTAATAAAATCTAAGGAAACTTGTTCTCCCTTTCTTAATTTCATAAGGTTACCTGTGAGGTATTTTTTTGTGATAACCTTCTCCGCCAAAGCCTCAGGATAGGTAACAATAATTGTTTTCTTATCACCTGACATTGTGCGCTTTAACACTTCAGTGCGCGATAGCTGATAAGCACGATCAACAGTTTCCGACTCATAATGCCGTTTATACGAAGTTGGATAGTACAGTACTTTTTTTTGGTTTAGTTCAGCATTTATTTCGTCAAGAAAGTTCTCAACATCATTATAAAAATAAGCTGCTTCCTCTTTTCCGGGAAGCACAACAATATGCTGCTGTTTCCCTTTTTTATTAAAAATTGATGTTACTGCAAGTGCCGCCGCCGACCCAACCAGCCCTTTAGCAAGTATGTGATTTATGTTGTTGCCAATAAGCTTGTTAAGCTCGTGGGATGAAGCACTTTGTGCAAAATGTTTTATTAGACTGCTCGAATTCAATTGTGATATAATTCTTGTAGATGTATATTATTTTAATCTATTAGTCTGATTTTTCAGGTGTCAAAACTAAAGAAAAATACAGTAACTAACCACAATCAAGAAATTTAATCAACTGTCA
The DNA here is from genome assembly GCA_964528805.1 of uncultured Lentimicrobiaceae bacterium. Classification (GTDB taxonomy): domain Bacteria; phylum Bacteroidota; class Bacteroidia; order Bacteroidales; family F082. The sequence continues at coordinate 7,356 of CAZGWS010000072.1, forward strand.
ACAAAGTTAAAAAAACAATTTATGTCGGCATCGTTATAATTAGTTGTTTTCAATATAACAATCAGCACCCATACATCTTACAGGTTACATTTTTTGAAATTTACTCTTTTTGAAATTTTTCAATCCTGTCTTTAAAAATTTAACAAAAGCAGCAACATCAAGGTTATAAGCTCGTGGCTGGGTAAGCATTTTACCATCAGGACTTAGGAGCACATAAAAGGGCTGAGCATTAACGCCGAATTTAGTTTTTTGCAAGTCGGCAAATTTCTTCCCAACGGTTTTTTTAGTTTTACCATCATAATCGCTAACAATCCAATCTTCCTTTGGCAAAGTTGTTTTGTCATCTACGTAAAGTGCAGTTACAATATAGTCGTTTCTCAATAGTTTTAAGACTTTTGGATCCGACCACACATTAGCTTCCATTTCGCGACAATTTACACAACCATGACCTGTAAAATCAACAAATAATGGTTTGTTCTGTTCTTTGGCACATTTTAATGCCTGATCATAATCGAAATAGCCTTCAAGCCCGTGAGGCAGATCTAAAAAGTCGCTATACTTAGGAGTTTCGCATAATTCTTTATCATCAGCAACACCAGGAGAGAAAGCATATGCCTTTACATTGTCCCTTATAATTGCATTCAAATCAAAATCGTGAGTGCTTTGTGGTGGCAGATACCCTGCCAATGCCTTAAGTGGAGCGCCAATCATACCGGGGATAAGATATGTTACAAATGCGAATACAATTATTGCGAGCATTAAACGCGGGACAGAAACGAAAGGCACGTCCGAATCGTGAGCAAACTTAATTTTGCCAAGTAAGTAAAGTCCGAGCAGGAAGAAGATTACGATCCATAAAGCAAGGTAAACTTCTCTATCAAGTATGCCCCAATGATATGTTTGATCGGCAATACTTAGGAATTTTAATCCAAGAGCTAATTCGAGGAAGCCAAGTACAACTTTAATAGTGTTAAGCCAGCCACCTGACTTTGGAAGTCCCTGTAATAGAGTTGGAAAAAAGGCAAATAATGTAAAGGGTAGAGCAAATGCCAACGAAAATCCCAACATCCCAATAATTGGCTTTAATATCATACCTCCGGCAGATTCAACCAGTATTGTGCCAACAATTGGTCCTGTACAACTAAAAGAGACAAGAACTAAGGTGAGAGCCATAAAAATAGATCCCAAATACCCACCTTTATCGGCAGTTGCATCGGATTTATTTATCATCCAATGCGGCAAAGTAATTTCGAACATGCCAAAGAATGATGCTGCGAATACTACAAAAATTATAAAAAACAGAATATTTGGCAACCAATGTGTACTCAACCAGTTGGCAATATCAGGACCTGCAACCACAGCTAACACCGATCCTACAAACACATAAATTGCAATTATGCTAATCCCAAAAACTAAGGCTTGCAATTTTCCTTTAGCTTTGTCGTCTCCCTCTTTCATAAAAAACGAGACCGTCATAGGTATCATTGGAAATACGCATGGTGTTAATATTGCTGCTAACCCTCCTAAAAACGATAATAAAAAGAAACCCCAAAAAGATGCTTTTTTACCTGTAATGTCATTATCATCTTCTGAAATAACCTCTTCGTTAATATCTTTTGTATCGTTTATTAGTTTACCGGTACTGCTATTAATATTTAATGATATATCTTCATAAAGCGCAACGCAACCAACGTCGTTACATACCATGTATGCAATTTCGCCAACAACAGGCACTTTAGATTTATCTGTATTTAATTTAATGAGTTGTTTAAAGGAGGCTTTATTTTCAAAAAATTCTATGTCCATTTCAAATACGTCATCGTACTTTTCAATAGGCTTAATTTCTTCCTGCATACTATCTTCCAAACTGTAGGCATCCGATTTTTCAAAAGTAAATACTGTTGGCAGAGGGCCACCATCGGGTATGTTAAGTGAATATAAATGATAGCCTTTATCAATATTTGCATTAAACAGCAGTTCAATTGTGTTTTGGTCAATTTTCTTGCTGGTAATATTCCATTTTACGGGTTCCAGTATCTGCGATTTTGGTGTTTGGCTGAGAGCTGGGGTTCCAAGGCTAAAATTAAAATCAATTTCGGTTGGCGGCAGGCATCGTGTATCATCACAGCTCATAAACTCAACAACGCCTGTTACTGTTGCTCCATCACCGATAATCTGCACCTTTTGTTTAAAAACAGCCTCGTGAGCAAAATACTTAAGTGTCATCTCAAAATTAGGGTCATATTCCTCAATTATCGAACTTTCTTCAGTAACATCTCCAATAAGTTTATAGTTGCTGTTTTTTTTAAAAGTAAACTTTGTTGCCGGTGGCGACATAGGGATATCTTGCGAATACAAATGCCAGTGCAAGTCAATATTTGCTGTAAAAACAAGCTCATATTCTTTATCACCAACTTTCTCTGACGAGAAACTCCAGTTTACCGGTTCAAGAATTTGTGCATTTAACCCAAAGGTCATTAATAGTAGCAACGCTAATGCAGATAAACTACGTTTCATATTATATAAATTAAAATGATTTGCAAAAATAGTCAATTATTAATGTTTGTTTGTTAACAGAACTAACAGTATAGTCATAGATAATATTAAAACCTGACTGCAACATGATTTTTAGACAGCCTGACACAAAAAAATGTTGCGTGAGTAATGTTTCAGGATTGAAATAACTATGCTTTGCAAAAAAATTAAATTATTTACAAAATTTCCATTTTATAAATATATTTTGTAGATTTTTTAACACGAAACTTATTTGACGAGCGATGTCCAATAACCCACATAATTTCTTTACCTGACAAAAGAACATACGTATTTTCCTTTTCAAAAAGGTTAACTTTATTATTGATTAATATGTCGCTCACAAGCTTGCTTACGCTCATCCCAAATGGTGTTACCCTATCGCCCTGTTGCCACCGGCGAACTATTAATGGGAACGACAAACTATCAGAATCAAAATATGCAAATTTACTACTGTTGTTAAATTTAAATTCAGCAGTATTTTCAAGTTTCTGTATAATCAAATTTACAGGCTCGTTTATTGAAGTTTGCGTTATAGATATATTTATTGGGTTAACATATTTATTATCGACAATAGGCCTTATTATTAAGTTATTACGATCTAATAACAATTCAAAATCAGCAGAATAAAATCTTTTTCCAATATTATTTTTTCTATCTTTTAACGATAAGCAAACAGCATTGGTAACTTGCCGGCTATAGCCAAATCCAGAGAGTAAATAATACATCCATATTGCAATAGGGGATAATTTTTGAAGTTTGGCAATGGACACCTCAAATGAATTGTTGTTTGAGTTGATAAACAACTGTTTTTTAGTATTTGCTATTACCGACTTCAAAAATAAGTCGGCATCGTTTAAGTTATCAATGCTATGTTGTACTTTGATGGAAAACCCGGGTGAAATCTCTTCAATTTGCGGTATTAGATGATGACGGATTTTATTACGCAAATAATGATCGGTACTATTAGAGCTGTCTTCCCGATTATTAATATTATTTTCTTTTGCATAATCTACAATTTGCTTACGAGTGGCAAACATCAATGGTCGTATAATATTATCACGTTTAACAGGAATACTTCTTAAACCGGATAGTCCGGCACCCCTAAACAGATTAATAAAAAATGTTTCAATTTTATCATCTTTATTATGTCCTACTGCCACAACAGAAAAATTATTAACACGACATATTTTTTCAAACCATGCGTAGCGTAACTTTCGAGCTGACTCTTGAGTTGACAGTCCTTCTGTTTTTGCATAATCGGAGGCATTGCACGTACCTACAAATATATCAACATTATAGTCGTGTGCAAGCTGCCGTACAAATTTCTCATCACCATTCGATTCGTCGCCGCGTAATTTAAAGTTACAATGTGCAATTGCAAATTTAACACCTATTTTGCTAAT
>CAZGWS010000072.1:11393-13071 GCA_964528805.1 uncultured Lentimicrobiaceae bacterium
AGTATTTGGCGTTTTCTTATCAAAGACTATTTAGCTGCAACATACTTGCGACCTTTAAGAATTAAATCAACAATAGTAAAACTAAGATCGGAAAATAGTATGCCGGCATGTGCATTGCGCTCAATATGGTAAATTGCAGTATTGAGCGCAGAGTACATTTCAACTTGGTTTGCTTCATTAATATAAGGGGAAATTTTTACTGCGAAGTCAAGTTCATCACCTGCTTTTTTCACTTGCCCCCCCCTACTGTTATTTTGCAGAATGGCATTATGAATTACCTCCAATCCGTAGTTTAAAAAGCTCTTTTGTTTTTCACGACCTATTTTTGACATTTCCTGATTAAATTTCACCAATGCCGAATAATCTTTAGGTTGAAAACAAAGTCGTAACCACTTACGAAAGTTTAAGAAATTTGCCTGAGTCTCCTCAGAGTTAATAATTATTTCTTTGGCAAGATTCCAGTTACCTGATGAAATAACTGCTACATCTTTAGCTGTATTTTTATCAACACCATCATCAATAAGCTTATTTTCGATATCGTCATCTGTAAGTTTTGGGACTTTAAAAAGTTGTGCCCGCGACCTGACGGTAGCCAATAATTTCTCATAATTTTCGGCAATTATTATTATTAAAGTATTATCGGGTGGCTCTTCATAGGTTTTAAGGAGTTTATTTGATGTTGCAACATTCATTTTATCTACCATCCAAATAATTACAATTTTATATTCCGCCTCATATGCTTTTAACGAAATTTTAGACATTAGTTCGTTAGCATCATCTTTACGAATATAGCCTTGTTTATTGCCGATTCCAATGTACTCATACCAACCATTTTGTGTAATATATGCATTGTTTTCAAGTATATAACTTCGCCACTCGGTTAGAAACAAACTTGATCTTGGACTCTTCGTTACAGATGAAGTTGTAGCCGTTGGAAAATAAAAGTGCAAATCGGGGTGTGTAAGTTTTTCGAACTTTACACACGAAGGACACACGCCGCAGCTATCGTTATTTATTTTGTTTGTGCAATTTAAAAACTGCGCAAAGGCTAGTGCAACTGCTAGTGCACCCGCCCCCGGGTTACCTAAAAAAAGCTGAGTATGTGCTACACGATTTTCAGTATAGGTAGTAATAAGCTTATTTACAAGGGTTTGTTGCCCTATTATGGATTTGAACTGCATTTAATAATTATTTTTGAGATTCAAAAGTAATTAAATTTGTTAGTTACAATCATCATTTTGGGTTAATTAGTGCTCCTAAGAAAACTCTAACTTTTTAAGTAGTTTCTAAGAAACAGCCAAAGACAAGGCTTTCGAAGTGTTGAATATCAGGGAGTTTACTTTTATAAATGACCGTTTTCAAAACTATTGTAACGCAATATTTGGCGTTTTTTAAAGCACCAATTGGCTATAATAAAAAAAGGTGGCAACAATAAAGCTGCCACCTGATAATGTATTACAAAGGTAAAGTTTACAAATTACGAAACCTTTGCTGCAAAAAACTCTCTATTCATGCGAGCTATGTTTGTAACGCTTATATCTTTAGGGCATTCGGCTTCGCAGGCATATGTATTTGTACAGTTGCCAAAGCCAAGGTCATCCATTGTAGCCACCATGTTTTGTACACGTTTTTTAGCTTCAATTTTACCTTGTGGAAGAAGTGCAAACTGGCTAACTTT
>CAZGWS010000073.1:0-6494 GCA_964528805.1 uncultured Lentimicrobiaceae bacterium
CTAATTAGTTTCTAACGAACAATGCCTTAATAATTTCCTGTGCCATTTTAGGATTTTCTTTAAGTCGGCGTGTTGAATATGCAAACCACTTTTTTCCAAACGGTAAGTAAATTCGCATTCTGTAACCTTTGTCTATTATTGATTTTCTCAATGCCGGTGTTACACCATAAAGCATCTGAAATTCAAATTTATCCTTGGGTACATTGTATTTCTCAATAAGTTTATATGCCCCATTAATAAGTTTCTCGTCGTGAGTTGCAATGCCCGGGTATATTCCTTTTTTAAAAATATATTCTAAATCTTCTAAATAATGCTTGTTTATTTCGTCATATTTTTTGTAAGCAATACTAACCGGTTCAACATAAATTCCTTTACACAAACGGTAGTTAACAGGAATATCGGCAGTATTTAAATCTAACATATTTTCAATGTCGGCCTTAGTGCGCCGCATGTATGCCTGAAGAACAAGGCCTACGTTTTTAGGAAATTCGCTTTTGAGCTTTCTAAATAGTTCAATCTCCATATCAACACATTGTGAATCTTCCATGTCAATACGAACAAAGTTATCATATTCTACTGCCTTTTTGACTATTTGTCTAATAATTTTATAGCAAATATCTTTGTCAATTAGCAGTCCGAACATGGTTGGCTTTAAGGAGTAATTACCGCTAATACCCTCATTCTCGGCAGTTTTAATTATTTCAAGGTACTCGTTGCGGTTTTGTTTTGCTTCCGATATTTCTGTAATAAACTCACCAAGCAAATCAATTGTAACCATAACGCCTTCATCATTTAGTTTTTTAGCATTTTTAATGGCTTCGTCAAGGCTTTGCCCGGCAATATATCTACTAGAAAAAAGCCAAACCAGCTTTTGAGGCATAAGTGGTAAAATGGATGCGATAATTTTATTTAGGAACATCATTGGTTTATGTTTTTATTTAATTTAACATGCAAATCTATACAGAATAGTTCAAATTGATAAATAAAAATATAATTTATTTATTCTCTAAATAACGTCGTTAATAGCTGATTATTAGCTATATAAAATTGTAATTCTAATAGTTAAGCCGTTTTATAAATTAATGTCATTCATTTATTTCTTTCAATATGCTGCTTACTTCCTCTTCAGTATTATGGAGTTTGTTTTTGCATATATTAATCAGCTCGGAAGCTCGCTTTACCTTAATACTTAATTCGTCAATGTTAACATCTTCGTTTTCAATACTAAAGACTATTTTCTCTAACTCTTCAATGGCGTCTGTGTATGATATTTCTTTTTTCATTGTATCTATTTTTTTCTGTTGTTAACTAATTGTACTTTACTAATAAAACTTCCATCATATGTTTTTGTCTCAATATTGTCATCAATGGCAACATCATTTGTACTCACAATTGTTTTTCCATTGTGTAGTGTTATACTGTATCCTCTTTTAAGGATATTATCAGGGTTTAACAAGCGTAGCTTATCAGATAGCGAAGATAGTGTTGTATTGTTTAAGCTGATATTATTTTTTACCGATGCTGTTAGCTGTAATTCTGTTTGTTGAATAGCTTTTTTCTGTGATAGAAGTATCTGTTTGGGTATGTGCAAGAGTACTGCATAAAATCCGGAAAGAAGCATTCTCCTTTTTATTAAAAATGAAGTTATAGCTGTGCTGAAGCCGTGAGTAACTGATGTAAATTTTATTTGATTATTGTAAATCATTCCTGTTGAATTATTAATTAACTGCGAAACGATATTTTTAATATATAGCTTCTGGTTGGCGATAATATATTTTGATTTATTGAAAAGTGTGTTTTGAGCATCTTGAATGCGAACTGAATAATTATGAAATTTCTGAATAAGGTAATATCCAACATCTGTAGGTGTTATTTTATTTTTATAAGCTACTAATTCAACTACGGTTTCATTTGTAGAATGCCCTATGCCCGTGATAACTGGTAACGGAAAAACAGCAACTTCTTTGGCAAGCTTGTAGTTATCATAACAGCTTAATCCCACATCACCACCGCCGCCTCTAATTATTACAACAGCATCAAAATGATTTTGTACTTTTTTAATTCTGTTTAGCTGACTTATAATTGACGTAATTGCACCTTCGCCTTGTAATAATGCCGGAAACAGCATATGAAAGAAGTTGTAATCCCAATCGTTTTTATTAATAATATTGATAAAGTCGTGATAACCTTTGCTTGTTTCTACTGATATTACAGCGATACGTTGTATCAGCAAAGCAGGTTTAATTAGCTTATTTTTATCAAAAATCCCCTGTTTTTGTAGTTTCTCGATGGAATCGAGTTTCTCTTTAGCCATTTCGCCGAGGGTAAATGATGGCTCAATATCATTAATGTGCAGCCCAAGTCCGTACACCGGATGGAAATTTACCGAAGCTCTTACTAAAACGGTCATGCCATCTGCCAACGGCTCTTTTGTTACATTCCTAAATTTATTATTAATATTATTAAATTGTCCTGCCCAAATTGTTGCACGTATTTGTGCAAGCACAACACCATTTTCTTTTTCTACAAGATCGGGGTAGCAATGTCCACTTTTAGGATAGTAGTTAAGTTTTGCTATTTCAGCTTTCACCCAATACGATCGAGTATAGGTTTTTTTAATAACCGATTCAATACTTTTTGTAAGTTGCAGTAATGAGTAATATTTTTTCAGACTTTTTTCAGACACCTGACTAATAATTGTTAATGATACTATTGCTTTTAATAAAAAAACAATTGCAAAGTTAAGAATATTGCTAAAGCTGTACAACGTAATAAAACAGAATAAATGGTAATTTGATTTAATAATTGAGGTTTACTTTCTGTTTGTAAGTATCTGTCCAAGAAAACACATATTTTTAAGAATACATGAGGCTGCATTTTGCAGTATGTTTATGTTAAGCACAACAATACTGTTGACTGAAAGAACAGAGCGCAAAAGGATGAAGTTTAATGCTGTTATCAGATTCTGTAGAAAGATGAATTCCTTCTTTGGCATAGGAAGTAAAAAGTTTCAAAGATGATGTGCTTCCGGACAGCCAAAAATATTAAATTTTGATACGGATAAATGTAAGCCTTTTATACAGTTCAATAGAAAATCATTGCGCTTTTAACAAGAATAATAACTATATCTTATTCAATAGTTCGTGTAGTTTTTGTTTCTCGCAAAGCCGCTAAGTTGCAAAGGATTGATTGTCAGCATAGTAGCTATTTACCGCTTGTCTTGTAAGTACTTGATTTAGTATGTGTTATAAAACCTTAACAAACTATTGTTATTGACAATATATATTATATGCGTTTTTCAGGCAGACCCCGAGTTAGAATTTTCATTACATTCTTACGAGTATCATCCAAATAAAAGTTCTTATAAAGCATGTTGTGCTACAGTACAAAAGAATGTACAGCAAAACAGAAGCTTTATCAAATAAGAAAGATATCTGTAAATTGTTGTGGGAGTTTTTTTTGGTAGATATTCTGCATTTAACTATTAAATTTGGAATTACTTCACGACAAAAAACTTATAAAATTGTTCAAACCTTTCTATCTTTGCCTAAAATAGCATTAATTATGAGTCAATCTGTCAACCCTCACTATTTGGAGCAGCAGCAAAACGAGATAACCGAATATTTTATTTATCAGGAGTTAGCTGCTATTTCAAAAGATGAAAAGAATAAGGAAATTTTGTTGAATATTTCAAAGGATGAAAGAAAACATTACGATTTTTGGAAGGCAGTAACAGGTGTGGAGGTGAAGCCCGATAAGCGACAAGTTAAAAAATATCTTAGGTTGGCACAGTTGTTTGGATTATCGTTTTCATTACGCTTGATGGAAAGAGGCGAGGACGGGGCAAGCCGATTTTACGATAGTATTGCCGATGAAGTTCCCGGTGTACTCTCAATCAAGGAAGATGAGGAGTTACACGAACAAGAGTTAATTGGGATTCTGAACGACGATCGTCTTAACTACGCCGGAGCCATTGTGCTGGGTTTGAATGATGCCCTCGTGGAATTTACGGGTACTCTGGCCGGCCTGACCTTTGCTTTTGGTAACAATAAAGTAATTGGGGTTACCGGATTAGTGATGGGTGTTGCTGCATCATTGTCGATGGCAGCTTCGGGATATTTATCTTCACAGGAAGACGAGCGGGATGATCTTAGCCCTGTTAGGTCGGCAATGTTTACCGGACTTGTTTATATTATAACGGTTGCCTTTTTAGTATTTCCCTATCTTATTCAGGACAACCCCTATTTGGCACTCGGTGGTATGTTGATAATAACGGTTCTTATTATTGCTGCTTATACTTATTATATTTCTGTGGCTAAAAATGTAAAATTCTATAGGCGTTTTTCCAGTATGGTGGCTATTTCATTAGGGGTGGCACTACTCTCATTTGGAATAGGAATGCTGGTGAAAAAGGTATTTAATGTAGATATGTAGGTTATGTGTTTTTGATATATTCATTAGTAGGCTTTTTGTGTATGTAAAAGAAAAAAATGTTCTAAAAATAAATATTAATAGACTCCCCCTAAAGTCAATTACCAACTTTTTTCTATTAATTTTGCGCAAAAATGTAACGTATTATTCCCATGAATAAAGAAAAACTTTTTGAGGCATTTGCTCCGGTTTCTACCGCTGAATGGAAAGACAGAATTAGTAAGGATTTAAAGGGTGCCGACTACAATAAAAAACTTGTTTGGAAAACTGATGAAGGCTTTGATGTTCAACCTTTTTACAGAGCTGACGATACTGACAAATTGCCTCACATGAATTGTTTTCCGGGAAGCTTCCCATTTGTTAGAGGAAATGAAATTAAACAAAATAATTGGCTTATTCGTCAGGATATTAATGTTATAGATATTAAAGATGCTAATAAAAAAGCTATTCTTATTAAACACAAAGGCGTTGATTCATTGGGTTTCATATTTAAAGATAGTTATAAGCCAACCGTTGATGATATTATCACTTTGTGCGATAAAATTAATGTAGGCTTAGTTGAACTAAACTTCAAAAGTGCTTACCCACTTGAATTGGTCGAGGCTGTTAAAAGGCTGTCTGATAATGGCACTACTTTGCGGATAACCGGAAGTGTTGAATTTGATCCAATTGGCGATTTTAGCTTGAACGGTAAGTTCCATAGTTCGGAAAAAAAGGATATGGAAATATTAACAAAACTTCATGCTGCCACTACAGGGTTGCCTAATTTCCAATATTTAAGTATAAATGCAACTACTTTTCATAATTCAGGTTCGGGCATTGTTAACGAATTGGCTTTTGCAATGGCAATGGGTGCCGAATATCTTACATACCTTACAAATAACGGTGCTCAAATTGATGATGCCGCTCCCAAAATACGATTTCACTTTTCTGTTGGATCAAATTACTTTATGGAAATAGCAAAGTTTAGAGCGGCTAAATTTCTTTGGTCTAAAATAGTAGTTGCTTATGGCCTAAACAATAAATCAAATGCTCGTATGTATATCCATTGTAGTAATTCGCAATGGAATAAAACTATTTACGATCCGTATGTAAACATGCTTCGCACAACAACCGAAGCCATGTCGGCAATAATTGGAGGAGTTAACTCGTTGAGTGTGACGCCATTTAATTATGCATACGAAACCGAAACTGAATTTTCGGAACGAATAGCTCGTAATCAGCAACTTGTGCTTAAGGGCGAGTCGTATTTAGATAAAATTGCAGATATTGGCGCAGGGTCGTATTACATCGAAAACCTTACTGATAAGCTTATTAAAAATGCATGGAAACAATTTTTAAAAATTGATGAAGAAGGAGGTTACATTAGTGCATTTAAAAATAATACAATACAAAATATTATTGCAGATGAAGCAGCTAAGAAGGATAGTGATATAGTAACTCGTAGAAAATCAATACTTGGAGTAAATCAATATCCCAACAGTGGCGAGCAACTGAGCTCTGATTTTAATTTTCCTAAAATTCAAGAGACTAATTCAGAGATTAAACCATTAGTGCCTTACCGGGGAGCAAGACAGTTGGAAGAATTGCGTTTTAAAACAGATACATATTCTGCCGTCAACAAACGTCCTATTGTTTGGATGTTTACATATGGAAATCTGTCAATGCGTAAGGCAAGGTCGCAATTTGCAACCAACTTTTTTGGATGTGCCGGATTCAAAATTATTGACAATCCCGGCTTTAACACGATTGATGAAGGAATACAAGCAGCAAAAAATACTAATCCTGACATTGTTGTTATCTGTAGTTCGGATAAGGAGTATGCCGATATTGTTGAGCCTATTTATAATGCACTAAGGTATAATACAATTGTTGTGCTGGCAGGTTATCCAAAAGAATTAATTACAAGATTAAATGAAATAGGATTGACGAATCTTATACACGTAAAAAGTAATTTATTGGTTGAGTTAAAAAAATATCAGAAGTTGGTAACTAAGAAATGAGTTTTATTTTTGGACTAAGATATTCTCAACCTTAATTTCAAAACCATTCATATCAAATCA
>CAZGWS010000073.1:6594-12900 GCA_964528805.1 uncultured Lentimicrobiaceae bacterium
TTTATAATTGAAAACGATGAAACCTAATTTTGAGAATATAAATATAGATAGTACTTCTAAGCCGATAATTGATAATCAGGGTTGGGAAGCAGAGAATAATATTAAAGCCGATTGGAAGACTCCTGAGCAGATTAGCATAAAATCTGTTTACACTTCCTCGGAGTTAAAAAATATGGAACATTTGGGATATGCTGCCGGAATAGCACCATATTTACGTGGTCCTTATTCTACAATGTATGTAACTCGCCCATGGACCATTAGGCAATATGCAGGATTCTCTACTGCCGAAGAATCGAATGCTTTTTACAGACGTAATCTTGCCGCAGGACAAAAAGGGCTTTCGGTTGCTTTTGACTTGGCAACTCATCGCGGTTATGATTCAGATCATGAGCGTGTTGTAGGTGATGTTGGCAAAGCAGGCGTTGCTATCGATTCAATATTAGATATGCAAATTTTATTCGATCAGATTCCACTAAACAGCATATCAGTGTCAATGACAATGAACGGGGCAGTGTTGCCTGTGTTAGCATTTTATATTGTAGCGGCACTCGAACAGGGAGCCAAACTCGAAGAGCTTTCAGGAACCATCCAAAATGATATCCTCAAAGAGTTCATGGTTCGTAATACATACATTTATCCCCCCATACCATCAATGCGCATTATTGCCGATATTTTTGAATACACATCCAATAAAATGCCAAAATTTAATTCAATTTCAATTTCAGGATACCATATTCAGGAAGCAGGTGGTACTGCTGATATTGAGCTTGCTTACACTCTTGCAGATGGGTTAGATTACATCCGAACCGGAATAAAAGCCGGTCTTAAAATTGACGATTTTGCACCTCGTCTTTCATTTTTTTGGGGGTCAGGGATGAACCATAACATGGAAATAGCCAAATTAAGAGCGGGCAGACTTCTGTGGGCCAAAATTGTTAAACAATTTAATCCCCAAAACCCTAAGTCGATGGCATTACGCACACACACTCAAACTTCGGGCTGGAGCTTAACCGAGCAAGATCCGTTTAATAATATTGCACGTACCTGTGTTGAGGCACTTGGTGCCACGCTCGGTCATACACAGTCGCTGCACACCAACGCATTAGACGAAGCAATTGCATTACCAACAGATTTTTCGGCGCGTATAGCACGTAACACGCAAATTTACTTACAGGAAGAAACAGACATCTGCCGCTCGGTTGACCCATGGGCAGGTTCGTATTATATTGAAACACTTACTCATGAGCTTGCACATAAAGCGTGGAAACTTATTCAGGAAATTGAAGAGATGGGAGGAATGTCGAAAGCCATTGAAACGGGATTGCCTAAAATGAGGATTGAAGAAGCCGCTGCCCGCAAACAAGCCAGAATTGATGCAGGAAAAGAGGTCATTGTTGGTGTAAATAAATACAAACTTGAAAAAGAAGACCCAATTGACACTCTTGAAATTGACAATACTGCAGTGCGTAATGCTCAACTGGAGCGATTAAAGAAGTTGCGCGATGAACGTAATAACCTTGAAGTGCAGAAAAATCTTGATGCAATTACTAAAGCCTGTAAGACTGGAAAGGGTAATTTATTAGAATTAGCCGTGGAAGCAGCAAAAAATCGTGCAAGTCTCGGAGAAATTTCGTATGCTTGCGAAAAAGTTATGGGAAGATATAAAGCAGTAATAAAATCAATATCTGGAGTTTATGCCAACGAGGCAGGAAATGATGCATCATTTAAAACAGCTCAGCGACTTGCTGATGAGTTTGCTAATGTGGATGGTCGCCGACCGCGAATTATGATTGCAAAATTGGGACAAGACGGGCATGACAGAGGAGCAAAAGTTGTTGCTACAGGCTATGCAGATATTGGTTTTGATGTTGACATTGGCCCACTTTTCCAAACTCCAGCAGAAGCTGCTCGTCAAGCGGTCGAAAACGATGTTCATATACTTGGTGTTTCCAGTCTTGCTGCCGGACACAAAACCCTCGTTCCTCAGGTAATTAACGAACTTAAAAAACTTAACAGGGAAGACATTATGGTAATCGTTGGTGGTGTAATCCCACATCAGGATTATCAATTTTTATACGATGCAGGTGTTGTGGCAATTTTTGGTCCCGGATCTGTAATTTCCGAAGCAGGTATAAAAATGCTTGAATTATTGATAGCAACGAAGAAGTAAAATATTAAACTAACGTAATTTTACTAATTTATCTATTCAGCTATATATCAGCTATATATTAGTTTATAACCGATTATATACGTATAATAACGTAAGTAAATGCTTATTATACGACTTAGGAAAAACCCTCGCCGTATGTTTGCACCATATTTCGTTCACATAAACATTGAAGTCTGCTAAAGACAACATAATTATCAGTTACCGGAATATTATAAAACAAATAACTAACTATTTTTTAACTAATTAAAATTACTATTATGACTACATTAAGAAATTCAGTACAGCTGATCGGTCGCCTTGGAAATGACCCTGAATCAACAACATTTGGCGAAAACAAAACTAAAGTGAAATTTTCACTTGCAACTTCCAACTATTACAAAGACAAAGCCGGCGAGCGCATTGAAGAAACGCAGTGGCATCGCATAGTTGCCTGGGGAAACACTGCTGTTATTGCAGAAAAGTATTTGAAAAAAGGACGAGAAATTGCCCTGTCGGGTAAAATCACCTACAATTCGTGGGAAGACAAAGAAGGAAATACACAATATTTAACAGAAATTGTTGCAAATGAAATTGTGATGTTTAACGGTAACAAATAGTTAAAGCTGTTAAATCTTCTCAATTATTTCAAAAGTCGGGTTGCAAACTAATAGTTTGTAATCCGGCTTTCTTATATTAAGGATATTGAAGTTAGATCAAAATAAAATTTTGCCACGATTATAATATTTCATATTTATGTTTAGATATATTGCTATATTTGTAAAATATCTTTAACTTAAAAGTATTAAAATGAAAAAATTTATTATACCTGTAATGTTGCTATTATTAGCTTCCTGCAGTTCAATACAAGTAACTAACAATTGGGATCAGAAACTTGATTTTAAACAATTTAAGACATTTAGTCTGTATCCATGGGATAAACAAAACGATTCAATCGTAAACGATTACGATAAAGAAACTATAACTGCGGCAATTATGAGTGAGATGCAATTGCGCGGGTATAAGCATGTTGAAAAAGGTGGGGATCTAATCGTATCGACATTTGTAACTCTTCAGAATAAAACAGACTATCAAGCATATACTAATCATTATGGTGGTTATGCCGGTTATGGTGGCGGATGGGGATATTATAATTCACCTTGGGCATATGGGTACGGGTACGGTCCCGGATATTATGGAGGAACAACTACAATAACAAGCGTAAACTATGTACAGGGTACATTAATTATTGACATATTTGAGTTAAAGAGTAAAAAACTTGTGTGGGAAGGGATAGGTACAGGAACCGTTGATGATAACCTTGCTGCCCGTGATAGAAATCTTCCTAAGTACATCTCACATATCTTTAGAAGATTCCCCGTTGCTAAAAAAAGAAAATAAATGGCGAGGAATTTATTTGAAGATTTATACCTAATTTGTAACCTGAGTTTTTTTGGTTATTAATTGTTACTTCCCCATAAACTCTACCAACCTACTATAATCGTTAGTGTTGAGTTTGTGATACATGCCTGAAACATTGTTTCGATTATATTGCTCAATAATTAGCGGTTGCTCACTAATCGAAACATTAATATCGTCAAGAAATATTGGTGATCCAATTTTTTGGAAGAATGCAATTAGGTTGTTAATTGTATCATCAACATTATTAACGCTAAACAGTCCGTTTCCAAGTTTAATTATCCTTTCAGGAATCCTGTCTTTTTGCAACTTTAACCACGCCGGATAAGCAATACTAAGCGAAGCACCATGAGGTGTGTCAAACAGAAGCGATAGTTCATGTCCTAAACCATGCACGCCCCAGTCGCCACTTTTTTTACCGTAATTTGTCAGCCCATTTAATGCTAATGTAGCATCAAGCATAATTTTAGCTCTAAGATCAATATTTGATAAATCGTCCAACAATAATTCTCCCCATTTCATGGCATCGTTTATTATGTCAATTGTAATTTTATCAATAACTGAAGGTTCTCCTTGCCCGAAAAAAGCCTCCATTGCATGTGCAATTATGTCAACAATGCCATAAGCTGTGTATTTTTTAGGAACACTAATGGTAAATTTTGGATTTAGGAATGAGTGTTTTGGGAACATAAGCTCATTTACAAAACCATTTTTCTGCTTTGTTTGTTTATTCTGAATTACTGCTGCTGCATTCATTTCGGTACCTGTGGCAGCTACTGTCAATATTGAAATAACAGGAATAGCTTTTGCCGGAGTTAATTTCCATGTCATAAAGTCCCAAGGGTCTTCATTAGACGGAATACCTATTGACATTATTTTGGCAGAATCAATTACGCTGCCACCACCAAGAGCAACAATTACATCAATATTGCTTTTTTTTCCAATAGCAATTCCTTTTTCTACGTCTTCGATAATGGGGTTTGGTTTAATTCCCGATAATTCGGTTATGTCTATCTCGTTTTGCTTAAGCTGATCTACTACCTGATCGTAGTATCCATATTTTTTAACCGAACCTTTTCCGTACACAAGCAGTACATTGCTGCCGTATGATTTTACTATTCTTCCAAGTGTATTAATTACATCAACTCCAAAATGAAGTTTAACAGGATTGTATGCTATAAAATTTTCCATGTTATTTTTTTTACAAAAATAATAAAAGAAACTTATATATATTTGTAATAATCAGCAATATAATATGGCATACGATAGGGATTAATATTGTTAGTTATTGGCTATATGAAAACGCTAATCTGTTCGTTGAGCTTATCTTCGAATCAGTCATTTACATTAAGTAAACTTCCGATTTTCAGATTGTGCTCGCCTCGTCCTTGACGTTTTTTATACACCACTTTACAAAAAACAAGTGTTTTCTTAGAGATACTAATTAAGATAGTGTTAAACTATAAAAAACGAACTAATTATGTTTTTTTACAAAAAAATCTACACATGTACGATTCTATTTTTAGCTTTGCACTATATAAAATAAAATAAACAGATTATGCGTAAACTTATTTATTTAATATTGGTTGTAACTATAGTGGCCGGTATTACCGTATCTTGTGAAAACAATTCTGATAGTAATGACAATTTTAAACTATCAATAAATGTTACAAATGGTAATGATAACATGGTAATTTTAAGTAAGCGAGATGGCAGTGAGATGGTGTCTGAAGACTCGGTTATGTTAGTGGATGGGAAAGGTGTTATTTCGGGTAAAATTGGACTGCCGGAGTATTACTACCTTATTTTTAAGGGTACCCGTGTTTATGTACCTGTTTTTGTTGATGCCGGCGACATTTCTATTGATGTTGATATGAATAATTCTCGTAATCCACTTATTTCGGGGTCTTTAGCACAGAATGCATTTAATGCTTTTAACGACTCGGTTAGTGTTTTTGATAAGCAGGCATCATTGCTAAATTCACAATATGGTGAAGCTCGCAACAATAATGACACTGTGCGCATGAATGAAATTGAGGATAAATATATGGCAATTGATGGAAAAAAGTCTGATTACATAATCAATTACGCTATTAAAAATAACGACAATGTAGTTTCTGCTTATTTGGTAATGAGCAATTCTTATAAGTTTGACCTTGCAGATCTTGAGAAAGTTGTTGACGGCTTTTCGCCTGCCATTGATTCTAGCGAATATGTGAAAAACTTAAAGAAATATGTTGCAACTCTTAAGAAATCGTCTATAGGTCAACCATTTATCGACTTTACACTTAACAATCCGGAAGGGAATCCAGTATCATTATCATCCGTTGTTGCAGACGGCAATTATGTTCTTGTTGACTTTTGGGCATCGTGGTGTAGCCCATGCCGTAAAGAAAATCCTAATGTTGTAGCAGCATACAAAAAGTTTCATGATAAAGGGTTTGATGTTTTCGGAGTATCGTTTGATAAAGATCATGACAAATGGGTAGAAGCTATTGATGCCGATGGTCTTACTTGGACTCAAGTATCCGATTTAAAATACTGGAAAAGTGCAGCAGGTAAATTATATGGTATCCAAAGTATCCCTCAAAATATTCTTATTGATCCCAATGGTATAATTATCGACAAGAATCTACGTGGTGAGGAATTACAGGCTAAACTAAAAAAACTGCTTAAAAAGTAAGTGTGAATTATTACCAAATAATGGCTGAGCAACTTTCTTTCTGTTGCTTACAATTATT
>CAZGWS010000074.1:0-12756 GCA_964528805.1 uncultured Lentimicrobiaceae bacterium
GGCTTTCGATATTTTTGAATTCAAGGAGTTTACGAATTGTAGTTGATTGATTCAAAAATGCGAATAACGTAGTATCTGGCGTTTTCTTGCAAAGACTATCTATGTACAAATTACGATTAATTATTATTTTCATATGTTACTCAGTAAAAGCAATCATACAAAATTTATCTTTGGCATAATATTTTTACAGTTGTTTTTCGCTGCTACTTCATTATCAGCAACAAAAACTGATAGTATTAGCTCAAAGCTTGTTGCTGATACTAATATGCCGGTATTATTACACGATTCCATAGCCACTACAGTTAACGCACCCGATACGCCAACAGAAAAGAAATATAAGAAAGAAAGTAGAGCGAACCTTAAGGCTATTAAGTTGGCAGAACAACAAAGTGATACAGCAAAAATCAGTTCACTATGGATAAGCTTTGCCAACAGTAAAAATGAGCAATGTAAATACAAAGATGCTGATAGTGCATATCAAAAAGCTGAAAAGTTAATTTCAAAAGTGGGTTCCGATGATGAAAAAGCCAATATCTATTTTTTGATAGGAAATAATTATTATGACTGGAGTAATTACGCAGAAGCAAAAGTGTACTATCAGTTGGCAGAAGATAGATACGTATTATTAGGTGATAAAAAAGGAATTGCCAAATCACTAAAAGGACTCTCGGCTGTTGCCTCAAATTATGCTGATTACGAGCATGCGATAGGGTATATGCAACGTGCCAGGAATATTTACAATGAGATTGGTGACCCAAATAATTTGGCAGGCACAACACTTGGCATTGGGGTAATACTTGAGAACTGGGGAAAAATTGATAGAGCGTTGTCTTATTATAAGAAGGCTTACAATCATTTTAAAAATAGTAATAATAAATTTGAAGAAGTAAACATGCTACTTCATATTGGGGATATATTTGTAACCCAAAAAAAGTTTTCGCAGGCTGTTAACAACTATCAAAAAGCAATAAAACTTGAAAGCGAAGTACATAATAAAAAACTGCTGTCAATTGGATACAGTAATTTGGGAGAAGCCTATTTTGCTATGAAAGAATATGACAAAGCTCTTGATTATCAGGAAAAAGCACTTGTTATTAAATATGAGGTTGGCGATAAACAACGTATAGCAATTTCGTTGCTAAGTATTGGTAAAATATATTTTGCAATAAATAACGACAAACTTTCCGAAAAAAATATTCGTCAATGCTTTTTGCTCTCAAAGGAGATTAATCTTAAAAAAATTAAAATGGATGCATTGTTAATGCTATCGAAGATTAGTGAAAGGCGACTTGACTTTGAAAAATCGTACGATTATTTGAAACAGTACATTAAATTAAAAGATGAAATTTTTGACTCACAGAGTCAGAAAATGATAAATGATCTTACTGTAAAATATGAATCACAAAGAATAGAAAAAGAAAACGAATCGTTAACACAAAAGGAAGCAATCACATCTCTTGAGCTGGAAAATGTGAGGGAAACCAAACAGTTTACACTTATTTTCTTAGCATTTATTGTAGTATTATCTTTTATAGTTATTATATTTGTTATTACGCGAACAAAGCAAGCAAGAAAGAACTATGCTATTCTTGCAAGAAAGAATAAGGAAATTACGATTCAGAAAGAGAAACTTAATGAACTAAACAAGGAGTTTGCTTTCAACAAGGAGCAATATCGCAGTATTGTAGAAAATGCAACAACAGGCATGTATCAAACCCATCCTGATGGCAAAATAATATTTGCCAACCAAAGTCTAATTAGCATGCTTGGATATAAAAGTTTTTCAGAATTAGAAAGTATAAATCTTAATAGAGAAAATGTAAATAGGAAACGTTTCTTGAAAATTCTTGAAAAACAACTGCTTATATCAGGTCGCGAAGATACATGGTTTAGAAGAGATAATTCATTAATGTATGTAAACGAAAGTGCCTGGGTGGTAAAGGATGACGATGGTAACACTTTGCACTACGAGGGTATTGTTGAAGATATTACAAAGCGTAAAGAGGCTGAAATAGCTCTAAAAAAATCAGAAAAAGAGTTGCAAAATATTAACGCAGCACTTAAAGAAAAAAATAAAAAGTTTGAAATAGCTAAAAATGAAGCTATTAAAGCTAACGAAACAAAAAGTATATTTATTGCTAATGTTAGCCACGAAATACGAACTCCATTAAATTCAATAATTGGGTTCTCATCTTTACTGTCAAGTATTATTACTAACAAGTTATTATTATCGCACGTAGAAGCTATTAAGTCGAGTAGCAAGAACTTGCTGGCAATTATTAATGATATTCTTGATATGTCGAAAATACAATTTGGCGAAGTGGATCTTGAATATGAACCATTTTCATTTTCAGATTTGATTGACGATATAAAGCGAGTGTTTAGCCTTAAACTTAGTAGTAAAAATCTTAAGTTTATAATAAAAATTAATGATAATGTACCTTCCGGTGTACTTCTTGATAAGTTTAGAGTTCGGCAAGTATTGCTAAATTTAATAGGTAATTCAATAAAATTTACCAACATAGGAAGCATCACTGTTGAAATAAATGCAAAGAAAAAGAAAGCTAATACCGTTGACTTATCAATAACGATTACTGATACCGGCATTGGAGTTGCAGAGGATGAGCAAAAATTAATATTTGAGGCATTTAAACAATGTAAGATAAACAATAAAAATCAAATAGGTGGCACAGGGCTTGGATTGAGCATATCCAATAGTTTAATTACCCTGATGGGAGGCGAAATACAGCTGCAAAGTAAGCTTGGCAAAGGCTCAATATTTACTATTCTTTTGCCAAATGTGAAAACAACCAATGGCAAAACAGAAACTTCATCTGACGATATACTGGATATCGAATCTTTTTCGCCAAATATTACCGGTTACGATACGATAGTGGATACCGAAGTTTTTCCGGTACTTGATGCCGATACACAAAACGAGTTAATTAGCGAGTTTAGTAGCAAATGGAAGCTGCTGATTACAAATCATGTAATTAATCAAAAAATCGCATTTGCTAATGATCTTCTTGAATTTGCAAAAAGAAAAAATAACAAGGATATGATTAGTTATTGTAACGAATTAGTATTTTCACTAAGTAACTTTGAAATTGACAAAATAAACAAGCTGCTTATTGATATAGGCTACCATTTTAATATTGATGAATAGAAAACCAAATTAATACACGGATGAATAATATATCGGGAAAAATACTTATCGTAGATGATGTTTCAAGGAACATCCAAATACTGGGGAATCTACTTTCTCAGAAACAGTTTCAGATTGCTTATGCTCAAAGTGGGCAACAAGCATTGGATATATGTGGGGTACAGGATTTTGATTTAATATTACTTGATATCATGATGCCCGGAATGAACGGCTATGAAGTGTGTAAAAAACTAAAAGATGATCCGAAAACTGCTGAAGTACCTGTTATTTTTTTAACAGCAAAGACCGATATGGACAGTATTATTAAAGGATTTGAAATTGGTGGTCAAGATTATATTACCAAACCATTCAATTCAGCCGAACTGTTGGCACGAGTTAACAATCATTTGCTGATAAAACAACAAAATGAACAAATTAAGAAGATGAACACTCATCTTGAGGATGTGGTAAGAGAGCGCACAAGTGAGTTGGAAAAAGCAAATCACAAACTAAATGTACTTGACCAGGCAAAAAGTAATTTTTTGTCGATTATCAGTCACGAGATGCGTACCCCATTAAATGGTATTATCGGTCTTACCGAACTGCTCAACAAGCCAAACATTGATGAGGATCAGAAGGAGAATATTAATTTCCTAAAAGAAGTTGCATTGCGCTTAATGAAGTTTAGTGATACTGCTTTGTTCATAACAAACTTAAAAGCAAAAAACCGTTTTCCCGAAATACTACCGGTATCCTTAAACAATTTAATTATTGATTCAATATATCAATTTAAAGAAAGTAATCCGGAATCGTCATTAACAATAATAAATAGTGTTCCAACTGATAATATCCTAATAAAAGTTGATTCGGAGCTGTTAAGGAGATGCTTTTTGGTAATTATTGAAAACTCGGCATTATTTGCCGGTAATAATGCTACACTTGATATATCTGCAACTACTAATTATAATTCAATATCAATTACTTTTACTGATAATGGACCTGGATTTACTAACGATGCTCTTTCAAATCTGTTTGAACTATTTGCCGCAGGAGATATCCTCCATGCCGAAGGAACCGGATTGGGTCTTGCCACATGCAAGTTAATATTAGATACACATGAAGGAAGTATTAGTGTTAAAAATATTGCTTCAGGCGGAGCTCAGGTAACTATAAAGTTAAAGTATTCTAACTAGTACCCGCAAGAAAACTCATCATTTTTCAAGTCTTTTGCGTTTTCTTGCAAAGACCAACTAAAAAAGTTTAACTGCCGCTTTAATGATAACGTCTATTTTTTAGTAGTTTGCGCTACACTTTCATATAAATATTATTTAGAGAATCGACATCATTATCATAATTTTTAATGCTACTGCCTAAATAAATACTCAGGTGTTTATCCATTCTACAATCTAAAAAGTCATATAATAAGCGACTTCCTTATCATTAATTTGATACTCTACTCCCAAAGCAAAAGTAATGATAATTATGTGTAGTTACAAACTATACGTAGTGGGGTGGGGCGTTATAAAGGATACCTATTATTATAATTATAGATTTTGTATATCTATTAGTGATATGTATTTTATTATTTTTGCCATCAATATAAATTTATGATATCAATAGCTAATATTAAGAAGGAATTTGGAGGAACACCTTTGTTTGAGCGTGTATCGTTTAATATTAATTCTAAGGACAGAATTGGGCTTGCCGGTGTAAATGGTGCCGGAAAATCTACTTTGTTGAAAATATTAGCAGGTGAGCTTGAACCTGAAATGGGTACAGTAATCATTCCATCCGGTGTAAGTGTAGGCTACCTGCCTCAGGAAAAGGTAATTTCATCAAATTTGAGTGTTTTTGAAGAAGCAATGAAAGTATTCAGTTTTCTTGATGATTATAAGCTTGAAATTGAATCTATTAACATGAAATTGGAAGGTGAGTTTAATTATAGTGATAAACACTATTCAAAGCTTATTGACAGGCTTAACTTCTTAGATAATACATTAAAAAATTATTCCCTCAATAAACTTTCCGGAAATGCTGAGAAATACTTATTGGGTCTTGGTTTTAATCGTAACGAATTATTTTGTCCACTTGTAGAATTTAGTCAGGGTTGGCAGATGCGCGTAGAAATTGCTAAACTATTGTTATTAAAACCTGAGTTACTTTTATTGGATGAGCCTACTAACCATCTTGACATTGAGTCGATTCAGTGGGTTGAGGATTTCCTGAGTAATTATTCAGGGTCAATAATACTTGTTTCACATGATCGTAAGCTTCTTGACAATATTACAAACAGGACAATTGAGATTAGCAATGGTAATATGTACGACTATAAAGCATCATACTCAGAATATATACTACAGAGGGAAGAAAGAGAATCTCATCTAAAATCTACATACAACAATCAACAAAAGGAAATTAACGAAGTTGAACGCTTTATTGAAAGATTTAGATATAAAGCTTCAAAAGCAAAACAAGTACAGTCGCGCATAAAGCAATTGGAGCGATTGGACAGAATTGAATTAGATAATATTGACCAGAGTTCGGTTCATTTCTGTTTTCCTCCGGCTCCTCACAGTGGAAAAGTTACAATTAACGGAAAGAAACTATCAAAGCAGTACGGCAAAAATGTAGTGCTTAATGGTATTGATTTTGAGATTGTTAAAGGTGAGAAAATTGCATTTCTTGGTAGAAATGGTGAGGGTAAGTCAACTCTTGCTAAAATTATTGCAGGTAAACTTGATTACAAGGGTGAACTTAATTTAGGGCACAATGTTATAACAGGCTATTTTGCACAAAATCAAGGGGATAGATTAAATCCTGAGCTAACGGTATTTGAAACTATTGATAATGTAGCAGTTGGAGATATTAGGAAAAATATTAATTCAATACTTGGAGCTTTTTTGTTTCAGGGTGATGATGTAAACAAAAAAGTTAAAGTGTTGTCGGGTGGCGAGAAATCGAGATTGTCGTTAGTATTACTTTTGCTGGAACCAACCAACTTGCTGCTGTTGGATGAGCCAACTAACCATTTGGACTTACGAACGAAGGATATTCTTAAAAATGCTTTACTACAATATGATGGTACGTTGGTTATTGTGTCGCACGACCGCGATTTTTTGCAGGGGCTTACACAAAGGTTGTATGAGTTTAAGAATAAGGGAATTAAAGAACATAGAGGCGATATTAATTTGTTTCTTGAAAAGCGAAAAGTGGATACATTGCATGAATTGGATATGAAAGAGAAGACTAACATTGTAACATCTACTAAGGTTAAAAACAACAAAGCGGCATGGGAAACCAAAAAAGAGCATAACAGAAAATTACGAAAGTTGAAGAATGAAATTTCAAGTCTTGAAGGCATTATTGAGGCGAATGAAACTCTTCTAAGCATTACTAATGAAAAACTATCAAATCCGCTAAATTATGAGGAGGAGATCAAGTCAGGTGAACTGTATAAACAACATGATAAAGTTAACAGCATACTCAGTAAGGCTTTTAAAGATTGGGATATTAAGCAACAGGAACTTGATGATATTGAAGCTTGACTTGTTACAAATGGTGGTATCTACTTGTTCCTATTAATCATTTTTACAGCTACTTCTCTAAGACAATCTTTTTTATTTGAAACAATATCTATTGTATCCAAACTTTTCAAACCTCTCTTGTAATATTTATCTATCTCTTTATTTGTTTCATTATCAATATGTAGCCTTGTAAATATTGCTTTTGTCAATTTTATTTTAAGATCGTTGTCGATGTGAGGCGAGTTGTAGAGGGTTATAAGCTCATGTTTTGTTTTATTGTCTGCAAGTTCGAGTGCCTTAATGTAAAGAAAAGTTTTTTTGTTGGTAATAATATCGCCACCGGTTTTCTTTCCAAATATTCCTTCATTCCCGTAAGTGTCTAATAGATCATCTTTTAGCTGAAAACCAAGCCCAATGTTAACTCCAAAATCATAAATTAAATCAGCATCATTTGCAGGAGCTCCACCAATTAGTGCTCCAATTTTTAAGCTTGCCCCAAAAAGAACACCTGTTTTAAGTCGGATCATATTTAAATATTCATCTACAGTAACATTGTTATTATCTTCATAATTAAGGTCAAACTGTTGACCCTCACATACTTCGATGGCAGTATTGTTAAATACGCTTAAAGTTTCAGGAAGTATATCCTTACTAGTTTGCTGGGCATATTGATATGCAAGTGCGAATAGAGTATCGCCTGACAATATCGCTATGTTAGAGTTCCATTTTTTAAATACTGTTTCTTTACCACGCCTTATGGGAGCATTATCCATTATGTCATCATGGATAAGAGTAAAATTATGGAACATCTCAATGGCTATTGCTTGCGGCAGAGCCTTTTTATAATCGTTAGAGAATAATTCGCATGCCATGAGTGTAGTTACAGGTCTAATGCGTTTGCCGCCAAAGCTCAGCGTGTATTTTATTGGACTATAAAGTTCAATTGGTTTATCGGTATAACCTATCCTATGAATTTGGCTTTCAAAATAATTTATAAGTTGTTGGTAATTTTGCATAATGTTGTTTGCTGGATACTAAAATTAATTTAGTTAAGAGTGGATTGTAATAAATCACAAATACTCCCCTCCATGTAAGCAGTTTATATATTATTTATTTTTGATAATTATAGATGTATTATCTGTACTACTTTTGTAATTTATTAATAATCAATCATATCTAACAAATATTGTCCATAACTACTTTTAACAAGAGGTTTAGCAATTTTTATCAACTGTTGCTTGTCAATAAATCCTTTTTTATATGCAATTTCTTCAATGCAACTAATTTTAAGACCTTGTCTGTCTTGTACAACTTCAACAAATTGCGATGCCTGAGTAAGGGAAGCAAACGTACCCGTATCTAACCATGCTGTACCTCTACTTAGCATACCTACTTTTAGTTTGCCTTCTTTGAGATAGTATTTGTTAATATCTGTTATTTCATACTCGCCCCTTGCACTTGGCTTAAGATTTTTTGCTACTTCTATAACGGAATTATCATAAAAATATAAACCTGGAACAGCATAGCTTGATTTAGGATTTTCAGGTTTCTCTTCTATCGATAAGGCATTAAAGTCATCATCAAATTCAACAACACCATATCTTTCGGGGTCGTTTACGTGATAAGCAAAAACAATACCTCCCACTGGATCGTTGTTTGAACTCAGCAGTTTGGGTAACCCCGAACCGTAAAAAATATTATCACCAAGAACTAATGCAACCTTGTCGTTACCAATAAACTTTTCGCCAATTACAAATGCCTGAGCAAGTCCATTAGGGATTTCCTGAACGGCATATTCAATTTTACATCCAATTTGAGAACCATCGCCAAGTAAAAGCTTAAAATTTGGTGTATCATGCGGAGTTGATATTATTAATATCTCGCGGATACCCGAAAGCATCAAAATTGATAAGGGATAGTAAATCATTGGTTTATCATAAATAGGCATAAGTTGTTTGCTAACTGCCAATGTAAGGGGGTGTAGCCGTGTTCCTGATCCACCTGCTAAAATTATTCCTTTCATAATACTGTTTTTTATTTGTATCTGTAACTACTTGTTAATTATAATAAAACAATTATTTAAAATGAATTTATCTTATTAATATAGATGTTTAGAGTTCTTTCCGGAGATAAGCAAGACTATTCGCTATTTGTTTTGCCCAATTCTTCAATAATAAGTTTGTCAAGCTCAATATCCTCTTCTTCATCAAATACTTCTAAGTAAGGTTCCTTAAATGATTTTGTGATGATACGTTTATCTAAAGTTAATAATAGTGATGGCAGAACAAACAAGTTAGACAGTAACGCTACAACTAATGTGAATGAAACTAAATAACCAAGAGCCTCAGTACCTCCAAATGAAGAAAGCGTAAATATATAAAACCCGAAGAAAAGCACAATCGCAGAGTAAATCATGCTGTAGCCTGTTTCGATAAGAGCAGCAAGCACAGCAGGGCGTATTTTCCAATCGTTATGCCTTAACTGCAAGCGGTAACGCGACAAAAAATGTATTGTGTTGTCAACGCTTATGCCTAAAGCGATACTAAAAATAAGTATCGTTGAGGGCTTAATTGATATATCAAAATAACCCATCATACCGGCAGTAAGTATTTGTGGTATTAAGTTGGGTATTAGCGATATTAGTATCATCCGTACAGATGAAAAAATTAACGCCATAAGCATTGTAATTATAAGTAATGCCAGCATTAAGCTCATAAACAAGTTCTTAACCAAATAATTTGTGCCTTTTAGGAAGACTACACTAGTTCCTGTTAAGTTAACATCATATTTACTTGGTGGAAAAATTGAATCAATTTTTGGCTTTATATCTTTTAAAATACGGTCGATGTCGTTTGTGCCTATGTTTGCCATCTGTACAGAAACACGGGTAGTTTGAAAATTAGAATCTACAAATGCATTCAGGATTCCTTTTTTATTACCTTTCATTTGTGGAACGTAGGATAGAATAAAATTCTTTTCCTGATTATTGGGTAGTGAATACATCTTTTCCTTACCCCTATAAAACGCTTGCTTAGCAGATTTTACAACCTCAACAACTGATAATGGTTTTGAAAATTCTTTATAATGTGCCAGAGTATTTTGTAGCTTGTCTATTTTGCGCAATGTTGAAAGCCGCAATACCCCATTTCTTTTTTTCGTATTGATGGTTATTTCTAAAGGCATCACACCGTTAAAATTACGTTCCATAAAGATCATATCCTTATACAATTTCTCTTTTTTCGAGATATCGTCAACTATATTTCCGGTGGTTCTAAGCTTTGTTATTCCGTACAATGCCGCTAAAAAGACTACTAATGTTACAATATAAACAATACTTCTTCTGGTTAGTATAATATCTGTTACTTTGCTTACTATGAGGTTGATAAAGCCTTTGTCAAGATGTCGTAAGTGCTTCGATTTTGGAACCGGGAAATAACTAAATAATATTGGCAGAATAAATAATGAAAGCAGGTATATTATAAGAATATTTACTGATGCAATTATTCCAAAATCAACTAATAGCTTGTTGCTGGTGATGATAAAGGCTGCAAAACCTGCAGCAGTTGTTGCATTTGTTAGTAAATTGGCATTACCAATACGCGAAATCATACGCGATAACGCTTTTACTTTATTGCCATGAATTCTGTATTCGCTTAAGTACTTATTAAGTAAAAATATTGAGTTCTCTACCCCAATTACAATAAGAAGAGGGGGGAGAATCCCTGTTAAGATGGTGATTTTATAGCCGAAAAGAACTGTCGTTCCTAATACCCATATTACAGCAATCACAACAACCAACATTGCAAATAGTACTGCACGTCCTGACCGAAATAGTATAAATAGTAAAATTGAAGTGATTAACAGAGATAAAAGAACAAAAAGTAATAACTCATCTTGAATTTTTTTTGAAGTTACGGTGCGGATATACGGCAACCCTGAATACTTAACGTCAATGTTATATTTATTACCAAATTTATCAACGGTTTCCCTTATATCTTTAACAAGTCCTATTCTGGCTTTTGAGTTAAGTACCTCTTTGTCAAGAGTTATCATCATTAAACTTACGTTAGTCTCCTTGTTAAAAAGGCGACCGTCATAAAGTGGTAAGCTGTAAATAATGTTTTTTATTGAATCGAGTTCGTGTTGCGATTTTACCTTTTTGGTTACAATAGGTAAAAATTGGAACTTCTTAATGCTGTCGTTTCGTATAAGGTTATAAAGGTGTGTAACACTAACTACCTCCTGAACCCCATGTAGTTTCAATACCTCATTGCTGAGGTCGTACCAGCTATTAAAGTGGTCAACGGTGAACAGATTGGAGTCTTGTATCGCAACAAAAATTACACTTCCGTCTAGTCCAAATTGCTTTTTAAAGTTGTCATATTCAATGCTAATAGAATCCGACTCGGGCAGCATGCGAGCTAACTCGTAAGACATTTTAATCTTCGACCCTAAATACCCCATAAATATAGTTAAGATTCCTATGGTTATAAGTATTACCAACCGATATCTTAAAATTACCCTAACAATAAACTGCCACATATATTTTAATTCTCAATTTGCGTACTAAAATAGTAAATATTTTTAAATACATAAAAATATAGAAGAGCTAACACATTTTATTACTTCAAACTTAAAAAAGCTTTGTATTTTTACGTCTTAATAATTGGCAAATGTAACTTTTGTTTTTTAATGAAACAAAATGTCTTTTATTTTAGTTAATATTATTTTAAATCATTGTCTTATTTGAATTTGTATTGAAGTTATAGTACGTTTTTCGTAACGAAAGGACAATGTGTATTAATTCAAAATTAATAGTTGAGTTTTTGTAATTTTGTTAAAAACAAAGAATGAATGATTCGTAAAAGTGAAATATATGAATGCTAAGAAAGTACTTTTTATAGATATAACTCATGATGAGCTTCGTCGCAGGTTAGTAAAGCAGGAATTCATCTGTGATTATTTCCCTGATTTTGAGCGTAATCAACTTATGAATATTGCACCTAATTATGTTGGTATAATTATCAGGAGTAAAATTAAGTTGGATGAAGCGTTTTTAAGTGTGTGTACTAATCTAAAATTTATTGGTAGGGTGGGGGCAGGTATGGAGAATATTGATACTCAATTTGCTAAAGATAAAGGAATTATATGTTTAAATGCACCTGAAGGAAATCGTGATGCTGTGGGTGAGCATGCTATTGCAATGCTGCTTGCGCTTTTTAATAACTTGCTTATTGCTGATGCGGAAGTTAGGCGTGGCATCTGGATACGTGAAGGGAATAGGGGGCATGAGCTTGGTGGCAGCACGGTTGGAATAATTGGATATGGTAACACCGGGAGAGCTTTTGCCCGTAAACTAAGTGGTTTTGATGTAAAGGTTATAGCTTATGATAAATACAAAAGTGGGTTTTCTGATTCATTTGTTGATGAAGCCACAATGGATGAACTTTTTGAGGAATGTGATATTGTAAGTCTCCATGTTCCGTTAACTGATGAAACTGAATATTTAGTAGTTGACAGATTTATTACTAAATTTAAAAAAAATATTTACTTAATAAACACTTCTCGGGGAAAGGTGCTTAGTACCAGCGATTTGGTAGATAACTTAAAATCAGGAAAAGTTATTGGTGCTTGCTTGGATGTTATTGAAAATGAGGGGCTTTCTTTTGAAGATTTGAAGCTAACAGCTGCGATGAAGGATATTGTATCGATGAGGAATGTAATTTTGTCACCACATATTGCAGGTTGGACTCACGAATCAAATTACAAAATGGCGGTTACAATTGCCAATAAAGTAAGTGGGTTAAAATTGTAATTAGTGTTTACAAGAAAACACCAAATACTGCGTTATTCTCATTTTTTGAATCATTCAACTACAATTCGTAAACCCCTTGAATTTAAAAACTTCGATGCCTTATCTTTGACGCCTTCTTATCAAAGACTTGAAAATGATGAGTTTTCTTGTAGGTTCTAATTAGGGCTATCTAAAAAGTTCGGAAGTGCGTTAAATTTGGAGATTGTGAATTGTAGATGTATAGAAATACTTCAAGATGAACAAGTTTCAAAGAAGATATGCTTCCGGACAGC
>CAZGWS010000075.1:0-12696 GCA_964528805.1 uncultured Lentimicrobiaceae bacterium
GATGCCGGTGAAAGCAAGTGGGCAAAAACTTTCAAGATGTTTTTGATGAGTATTTATGAAATGCCAACTGAAGAAAGAATAAAACGAAAACAGCAGATACAAGACAGGTTCATACGAATATGCAATATAGGAGAATACATGGAACCACCGCCAATAAAAACAAAAGGAAAAAGAGGTCGATATAAGCGTACCAAAGGGAGGAATCTTGTTGAAAGATTGATAAAATACCAGAGTGCCGTTTTAGCTTTTGCTTTTAATGAGAATGATACTTTCACCAACAATCTGGCGGAAAGAGATATCAGACCAACCAAAATAAAACAAAAAATATCAAATTCATTCCGAAGTTTTAAAGAGACCGAATATTATGCATGGATAGAGGGTTTTATATCCACAGCGAGAAAGAATAATAAAAATATCTTTAACGAACTTTCGACCACCTTTGAGGGCAGTAACTTTATTACGGAATTAGGCTGCTAAATAATTAAAAAAATTGAATAATTTTTTTGTAGAGTTCTTCTAAATCAGGGGGTTTGGTTATGTAGTCGTTCATGCCAATATCCAACACTTTTTTTCTGGTTTCGGGTAAGGCATCGGCCGATAGAGCGATAATTGGTATATTATGATTACGTACATTAACTTGCTTATTACGAATTTTACCGGTTGCTTCATAGCCATCACAAACGGGCATTTGCAAATCCATACACACTAAATCAAAATCTTGTTCACCAAGTATTTTAACGGCTTCGTTTCCATTAGAAACTATTGTAGGTGAGTTGTTCCATTTGTTTAATATTTGTTTTATTACCATTTGGTTAATTCGCTGATCTTCAACAATAAGTATTTTAATTTCCTTTAATGACTTATTAAATTTATTTGTGTTAGATTTGTTTTTTGCAATAGTTTCATCAGTAATAAAAAACGGAATACATATTGTAAATATTGAGCCAATTCCCTCTTTACTTTCAACTTTAATTGTTCCACCCATTAGCTCAATAAGTTTTTTTGATATCGCTAACCCCAATCCTGTACCCCCGTAGTTTCGAGTTGTAAATAAGTTTGCCTGGGTAAAACTCTCAAAAATTGCTTCAAGCTTATCTTCCGAGATACCAATTCCGGTGTCAGTTACTTTGAAACATAGCTCAACTTTACCTTTTTTGCTTTTATGTAAAACCGAAATAGCAAGTTCAACTTTACCTTTGTGAGTAAATTTTACTGCATTACTCAGCAGGTTGAGTAGTATTTGGTTTAGTCTGTATGGATCGCCAATTAAGCCACTTGGTACATTATTATCAGCTTTTATACTAAAGTGTATGCTATTAGCTTTAGCTTTATTTTCTATTGATTTTTTTATTAGAAATAGTTGTTCTTGTATCAAAAATGGTATTGATTGTATTTTTACTTTACCGGCGTCCATTTTTGAAACGTCGAGAATGTCATTTATTATAACAATTAAATTTTTTGATGAAAGTTTTATGGTTTTGAGGTTTTCTAAATCTTGCCCTTTAAATCCGGAATCCATTAGTATTTCGGTAAGTCCTAATATTGCATTCATCGGGGTTCTTATTTCGTGGCTCATATTAGATAGAAAATCTGATTTTATTCTTGCTGCTTTTTCTGCAAGCTGTTTTGCCGTAATAAGCTCTTGCTCAACAATTTTTCTAGATGTAATATTTAAAGATGTTCCGATAATTTCGATAGGTTTGCCTTTTGCAGAGCGTTTAAAAACGGAGACCTTGTTAAGAAACCATTGCCAATTATTTCGTGCATCTTTGAGGCGACACTCAATTTCAAGGTTAATATCTTTATCGCTATTGCTAAGTGTGTTAACTAAATTATCAATTTTATTTTTATCATCTTTATGTGCTATTGTAGTGAATAAACCGGCACCAAAATCTTTTATTTTTTTATTAGAGTAACCTAATTCAGCATAAAGATTTCTATTTGAATAGATAATCTTTTTTTTTGTCAAATTATAAACAAAGATGATGTTAGGTGATGAGTTTGTGATTTTATTGATGAATATCTGATGCTCATCTAATTTTTTCTGTATTTGACGTTTTTCTTCTGCAACAGCTTTTTCTTTCGAGATGTCGTTCATTATGGTTAAGTACTTAGTTGGTTTCCCCACTTTATTTTTAAGAGGAACAATTGTTACATTTACCCAATATTCCGAACCATCTTTTTTGAGGTTTTTCATTTCACCTTTCCAAATTTCGCCTGCTGATATTTGTTTCCAAATTGCCAGAAGGAATTCTTTGCTATTTGTTGGTGAATTAAGGATGAGATGACTTTTACCTATTACATCTTCTTTAGAAAAACCTGTTATTTCAATAAATTTATCGTTAACAAAGTTTACTTTACTGTTATAATCGCTTATTGTAACAATTGCAGTACTATTAAGAGCATCTTTAAAATAAGAGAGTTCGGTAAACGATTCTTTTGCGCTAAGCTCTAATATTAACTCCAGTTGTTTATAATTTTCGTCAAAATCAGAATATGCATCATTAATGGCATCAACAAAATCTTCAATATCTTTATTATTAAGATATTCGTTTGGAAGAAATTTTCTTATTTGACGTGCTAATAACCGATGCATGGTATTTTTATATACAAATTTTACAAATCTTCAACAAAAGTAGTGATAGTCATTGTTTGGTTATGTAATTCGCAAGCAGCACCTTTTTGAAAAGGTGATATTTCGCCATATGAATAAAAACCGGCAAGTGTTACTTGCTCGCCAAGCACATCTTTAACTGCCTCAACCTCTTCTTCAACCATTTGTTTTAAAACAAGTTTGCGGCCAACACAACTAATTAATATAGCCAGATTTACAACACCGGGGTTTAAGTGTTTAACACTGACCTTGGCAGCATCTTCCGCACCATTAATTAGTCGGTCTATATTTGCTTTCATGAATTTTACTAATGATCCCTCGGGTAAATCACCTGCAAATGTGAGGCTTTGGGCTTCCCTGTCAATGGCGAGGATGGTTCTCACAACCGGGTCTTTTTCAGGACTTGTACGAAGACTTAACGGGAAAAGTAAGCCGGATGAAGGTAAGTCTTTAGCTTTGTCCCCTAAAAATGACTCGTAAAGTTCAAGGGCAGGCATATTATCAATCTCATAAAGCACATTTGCGTGCGATTTTGTAACCTGCCTTTCAATTCCAAAACTGTCCCACCCACCAAGTGAGCCATAATTTATGTGAATATTGTTGCCGTAAAAACCTATAGCGGTAACTATCTTACTTTGAGACAGCCTGCTATTATCAACTACAAAAGTGTTTTTAAAATTAGCTCCATCGCCAGCAAGCCCTCCTGTTACATTTACTTTTTGAGGCAAAGATTCTCTTATACCGGCTACAAGTTCAGAGCCATTAACATTTAGTCCGTCCGAAAGTACAAAGATGTGTTTTAGCCCGTCGAAATCGAAATTATTTGTTAGTTCTTTCCCGGCATTTCTACTGTCTTCAACGGTTTCAATATTAATTGAGTTATAGATAATTTTAGTGTGCTCAAACAATATTGCTGTTGCCACTAATGTGTTATCATAAACATTTACATTAGCAATCTCTCCGGCAGTTGAGCATCCGTTTATTATGGCTTTTGGATATTTATTGCGATAATGAGTAATAATATTGCTGTCTTTTAACATTAAAGGACTACCAAAAAACAAAATTAAATTGGGTGAAAAGCTGAAGTCAGTAAATTTTTCAACAGGAATTTTGCCTGTTAACTTATAAATAATTTGTTCTGTAGTCATTATTTATGGGTTTTAATTAGTAGCTTGCTTAGCTGCTTAAGTTGATACTATTACAAAACTAAAAAAAATATTGTAAACATTGTATAAAAATGAATGAAGGTATTAAATTAATTTGACAATTTCAATACTATTTAAGTATTAGTTTACTTTTGGCAAAAACAAACAGTAATTTGAATCAGGATTTATATAAATATAGTGAGCCTTTAAAAAGAGATTATAAAATGCTTAGTACTAATGAATTAGAATTGAGACTGCATGCTTTTATTTCAAATTTACTTGTTAATAATGTTGAAAAATTATGTAACCTAATATATCGCCACGATGTTTCGGAGATAAAATTTAGAAATGCTTTGAGGATGCCGGGTATTGACAAGCAGGCATGGCGTATTACACATTTGGTTATCGACAGGGAGATGGAAAAAATAAAAATGAGAAAAGCATATAAAGATTTTAAAAAAAAGTAATTCTGCTTCGTGTTGGTGATTGTGTTTAAACCTGCTTCTTTTTACTGCGTTTTGTAAACAAAAGCATACTCACAAGGATTATAAAAGTAGTTAAAATTGTACTTAGAATTACTTTATTAAAAGTAAAAAAGAAATGCTTAATGCTAAGTACTTCTAAAAAGACCAATACCAGCTGGTGTGCAAATACTAGTACAATTGAATATTTAAAAAATCCGAAAACACCAACTGATAAGAGGTTTATTTCCTGTTTGGAGTCAAATTCTTGGTTGCCAAAAAATAACCTAATAGTCCCGGGTCGTAAATATGCTAAAAATACGCATGCAGCCGAATTTAGCCCCATGGTGCCTGCAAAAAAATCTATACTAAGCCCTGCAAAAAATGAAATAATTAATAATAAACTCCGATTAATATTTACTGGTAACAATAAGATAAACAGCACATAGATGTATGGGTGCATATATCCGCCAAGGTTCATATTGTTTAATACTAATACTTGAATTAGTATTAAAATTACAAATCGTATAATATTTTTAACAAACAAATTATTCATACTAATTTATTACTCTATTTAGCAGGGAATCTTGCTCGGTTTTCATTAAATTATCAATAATATAAACATGCTTAATTGTGGCAAAGTCAGTAGCATATTTAAGTAAAGCTTTACTAAGTTTTTTATTATTATCTTTATTGTGAGATACTATTGTCCCTATAATAATTCCTTTCGGGAAAATTAACGAGTTGCCACTTGTAACAATAGTGTCGCCTTTATTTAGTATTATTTGTGATGGAATATCTATTACAGAGCCAAAATGATAATCGTTAGTATCCCAAATTACGCTTACCAACTGACCACTACTTTTTACACGTGCACTTACACGCATGTTTTTATGTAACATCGACATAATAATTGAGTAGTTATTTGACACATCAATTACCACGCCGGCAATTCCTGTTGATGATACTACTCCCATTTCTTTTGTAATACCCTGTTTGCGTCCTTTGTCAGTAATAATAAAATTATTACTTTTAGAAATGCTGTTACTTACAATCTTGGCAGGTATATATATAAACAAACTATCACGATAAACATATTGTGTGTCGGTTAATAAAAACGACGAAGGCAGTTTGTTACGTAACATTGCGTTTTCTTCGGAAAGAAGTTTATTTTCATTTTTAAGGTTAAAATATTCGGTTATATCGCTAAATGTTGAAAAAACACTACCACTTATGTCGCTTGTTGTGTTATATGCAATGGCGTTATGATAAGAATAGCTATGACTAATTAGTATTATTGAGGCAATTTCAAGAATAATAAATAGAAGAAAAAATTGATTTTTCCATAGCAGTTCAAATAGATTTCGCATCCGATAATGAGTATTTTATTTAATAAGAAACGTAAATTTCTCATAATTTTTAAGAGCAATACCTGTTCCTCTTGCAACGGCTCTCAATGGATCTTCGGCCACATGAACAGGCAATTTTGTTTTATGATGTAATCTTTTGTCAAGTCCACGCAGCATTGAGCCTCCTCCGGCAACATAAATACCGGTACGGAAAATATCTGCCGAGAGCTCCGGGGGTGTTTTCTCAAGAGCGTTGAGTACTGCTGCTTCTATTTTTGAAATTGATTTATCCAAACAGCTTGCAATCTCTTTATAATTAACCATAACCTCTTTAGGAATTCCTGTTAGCATATCGCGTCCATGTACGGCATAGTCGTCAGGTGGATTTTCTAACTCTGTAATAGCAGCACCAACTTCAATTTTAATACGCTCTGAGGTTCTTTCGCCAATAACAATGTTGTGTTGTTTACGCATATATTCCTCTATATCAGCGTTAAAGTCGTCGCCGGCTATTCTTATCGATTTATTATTGACAATACCCCCAAGGGCAATAACAGCAATTTCACTTGTGCCGCCACCTATGTCAATAATCATATTTCCGGTAGGTTCAAGCACATCAATACCGATACCTATTGCCGCTGCCATTGGTTCGTGTATTAATTTAATTTCTTTTGCCCCTGCTTGTTCTGCCGAATCTTTTACTGCGCGCTCTTCCACTTCTGTTATGCCTGATGGAATACAAATTACCATACGTAGTGCCGGAGGAAAAAAGCGCCCTTTAATACCAATCATTTTTATCATTTCTCTAATCATGTATTCGGCACTTTGAAAATCGGCAATAACACCATCACGCAAAGGGCGAATGGTTTTTATATTCTCGTGGGTTTTGCCATGCATCATCATTGCCTTTTTCCCAACGGCTATTATTTTTCCTGTGTTTCGCTCCAAAGCCACTATTGATGGTTCATCAACAATTACTTTATCGTTATATATTATTATTGTATTTGCCGTTCCAAGATCGATGGCAATTTCTTTTGTAAGAAATGAAAAAAGTCCCATATATTTTAATGTTTAAAATGACGTATGCCAGTCATCACCATCGACATATCGTGTTCGTTACAATATTTTATTGATTCGTTATCTCTAATCGACCCACCAGGTTGTATTACAGATGTAATTCCAACATTATCAGCAATTTTTACCGAATCAGCAAATGGAAAAAATGCATCCGAAGCCATAACGGCACCAATAATTGGAAGTCCAAAGTTACGTGTTTTTTCAATAGCTTGCTTTAATGCATCAACTCTTGATGTTTGTCCTGTTCCTGAGCCTATTAACTGTTTGTTTTTTACTAATACAATTGCATTAGATTTAGTATGCTTCACAACTTTGTTTGCGAAAAGTAAATCTTGTATCTCATTTGCCGTGGGTTGTTGCTTTGTTACTGTTTTAAGGTCGGAAGCCGTTTCCGTTAATATATCTTTTTCCTGAATTAATGCACCACCGAGCAACGACCTGTACTGCGTATTTATGAATTTTGTATCTTTAAGGATGAGTATTATCCTATTTTTTTTAGATATTAATAACGAAAGAGCATCATCATCATAGGATGGGGCAATTATAATTTCAAAAAAGATTTTGTTTATTTCAGTCGCTGTTGCTTTATCAACATTTTTATTTGTTATCAGTACTCCTCCAAATGCCGATACAGGATCGCCGGCTAAAGCGTCAGCCCATGCAATCTTTAATGTATCACGCGAAGCAAGTCCACAGGCATTATTGTGCTTAATAATAGCAAATGTAGTTTCTTCAAAATCGTTAATTAAATTTATAGCAGCATCTATATCAACCAAATTATTATAAGAAATAGCTTTACCGTGAATTTGTGAAAATACATTGTTCATATTTCCATAGTACCATCCTTTTTGATGTGGGTTTTCGCCATAGCGTAACCCAACTCCGTTACTTATACTTTGTTTAAAAGAATTAATTTCACCGGGATTCATCCAATTAAAAATGGCAGTATCATAATGCGAACTTACATTGAATGCTTGTGCCGCAAAATACCTCCTGTTGTTAATACTTGAACTACCTTTTTTGTTTTCAAGTAAATTTAGTAAATCTCCGTAAACAGATGAAGCGGGTACAACCAACACATCATTAAAGTTTTTTGCTGCCGCACGGATTAGCGAAATACCACCAATATCTATTTTTTCAATTATCTCATCATCATCATCAGTAGCTTTAAGCGTATCTTCAAAAGGGTAAAGGTCAACAATTACCAAATCGATGGGTATAATGTCATATTCTTTAAGTTGCTCTGTGTCAGATTTGTTATCCATACGAGCTAATATTCCACCAAAAATTTTGGGGTGTAATGTTTTTACCCTTCCACCTAAAATTGACGGAAATGAAGTAAGCGATTCAACCGTATTTACCTCGTAGCCAAGGTCTTTAATATAGTTATAAGTGCCACCTGTTGATATAAATTTAACGCCAAGAGCATTTAGCTTTTTAAGAATTGGCTCAAGACCATTTTTGTTGAAAACAGATATTAATGCTGTTTTAATTTCTTTCATGATAGTAGCTGATTTTTGTAATTTATGTTAAAACAAATACTGTTGTGCAAAATAACAAGATTTAATTAAAACTTATTATACTTTTACAGACATATTTTTACGAAATTTGAAAATTGTTTTTTTGATGTTATCTTTATATGCAAATTAGCGTGTACATTGCGTAACATGTTGAGTAATTTAGTTACTATCTGCTTAAAAATTATTTAGTATATATGAAAGTAATAAAACTTGTGTTTGAAAGTTTGTCGTTTGCACTTAATGCCTTGGCAGTTAATAAAGTGCGTACATTCTTGTCTTTACTTGGTATAACAATCGGTATCTTTTCCATTATATCAGTATTTACTGTTTTTGATAGTATGGAGCATGCCATTAAAAGTGAAATTAATTCATTAGGTAATAATGTAATTTTTATACAAAAATGGCCTTGGGCGATGGGTGGAAACTACCCGTGGTGGAAATATTACCAAAGACCTGAGCCAAAACTAAAGGAAATGGGTGAATTAATCAAGAGGAGTAACACAATAGAGGCTGCTGCTTTTATGGTATCCGTTTCGCGAACTATTTATAATGGTAATAACTCAATAGAAGATAACCCGATTGTTGCAGTTTCGCAAAATTATAATAAGGTTATGCCATTCGACTTGCAAGAAGGAAGGTATTTTACGCCTATGGAATCACATACAGGAAGAAATGTTGCGATAATAGGAGCCGATATTGCGAAAAATTTATTCGATGGCGATATTGATATTCTCGGACGAAAGATAAAAATTTTTGGACGAAAGCTTGATATTATTGGAATAATTAAAAAGCAAGGAGAAGATGTTTTTGGCAACTCAAAGGATAATTGGATAATTATTCCGGCTAAATATGCCCAAAAGGTATTAGATTTTAGAAATACCGGAGCCACAATAATTGTGATGTCAAAACCAAATATCACTAATGCCCAAATGATTGACGAAGTAACAGGCATTATGCGATCTATACGAAAACTCCCACCCGAAGCCGATGATAGCTTTGCTCTTAACGAAACAGATATAATAAATAAGAGTTTCGACCAGCTGTTTGCTGTAATTGCAATGGTTGGGTGGATTATTGGTGGTTTTTCGTTGCTGGTGGGAGGTTTTGGTGTTGCAAATATTATGTTTGTTTCCGTGAAAGAAAGAACAAACCAAATTGGAATTCAAAAATCACTTGGGGCAAAAAACTATTTTATCTTACTGCAATTCTTGTTCGAAGCTGTTTTTTTATCAATAATAGGCGGAATTGTAGGGTTAATTATAGTCTATTTTCTAACATTTGTTATAAGCTCTCTTTTTAGTTTTGAATTAATATTAACACTGCATAACATATTACTCGGGGTAATAGTTTCTGCCTTAATCGGATTAATATCCGGATTTATTCCGTCATGGTCGGCTTCACGTCTTAATCCTGTTGAAGCCATGAGGTCTAACTTTTAATAATTTGCTAAAATTCTATTTTTTTAATGTTAATCCTTAATCCCGCAAGCATGTTTGTGACAAAAAGGTAAAGAAGGCACCAGTATTGGTAAAGCACAGAAAAAAGTAACGCAAGCGTAGTCAAAGTTACGGTGAGTAGATTTTTTCGAGTACTATCAATGATGTCGTACTATTTGGCTTTACAGTAAAAGATGCTTGCGGATTTAAGGTTAATAGTTAGTCTTTGCAAGAAAACGCTAAATATTGCGTTATTCTTGTTTTTGAATCAGTCAACTACAATTCGTAAACTCCTTGAATTTAAAAACCTCGAAAGCCATGTCTTTGACGCTTTCTTATCAAAGACTTGAAAATGATGAGTTTTCTTGCAAGCACTAGTTATTATTTCCATATCTTTACGCACTAAACATAACGATATGGAAAAGCGGTGGGTGCTTAAAAAGAAGCCTGACATAGAGCTTGTTGAGCAGCTATCAAAACAGCTTAACATTGATAGTACACTTACTGAATTGCTAATACACCGGGGAGTTTATACTTTTGAACAGGCTCGCTCCTTTTTCCGACCACAACTTTCAGATTTGATAGATCCATTTTTAATGAAAGATATGGATAAAGCTGTCAACCGTGTTAATTTTGCTAAAAATCATGGCGAAAAAATATTGATTTATGGCGATTATGATGTTGATGGAACAACTGCTGTCAGTATAGTTTATTCCTATTTGAAAAACGATTATAATAAAGTTGATTTTTATATTCCTGATAGATATGATGAAGGCTATGGTATATCGTATATAGGTATCGACTTTGCTGTTGAAAACGGATATAAACTGTTAATTGCCCTTGATTGTGGAATTAAAGCTGTTGATAAGGTTGAGTATGCAAAACAAAAAGGACTTGATATTATAATTGGTGATCATCATCGCCCTGGAGATATAGTCCCTGATGCCGTTGCTGTACTAGATTCAAAACAAGATGATTGTAACTATCCTTTTAAAGAGCTTTCGGGAGCCGGAGTAGGTTTTAAATTGATACAGGCTTTGTCAATTATTTCGAGCAAGCCTGTTGAAAAACTGTATTCTTGCCTTGATTTAGTTGCAATTAGTATCGCCGCCGACGTTGTACCTATGATTGGTGAAAACCGGGTGTTTTCTTACTTTGGTCTTAAAAATCTAAACGAGAAACCTCGCGCAGGTATAATATGCTTGCTTAAATATGCCGGTGTTGAAAAGAAATCTGACTTGGTAACGGGGCAATATTTTAAAAAGAAAATAACAGTTAGCGATCTGGTTTTTACAATAGGGCCGCGTATTAATGCAGCCGGACGAATAGGTAAGGCAATTAATTCGGTTAAGC
Organism: uncultured Lentimicrobiaceae bacterium; assembly: GCA_964528805.1. Lineage (GTDB taxonomy): Bacteria > Bacteroidota > Bacteroidia > Bacteroidales > F082. The sequence continues at coordinate 10,956 of CAZGWS010000075.1, forward strand.
TGTTAATTAGTGATAATATTGAGTATGCCTCAAAACTTGGAAAAGAAATTGATGGTTTAAATCAAATTAGACGTGAATTTGATACTAAAATAACTACCGAGGCATTACAGATGCTGCGTGACGATGTAAATATTAATGTTAAAAAAGCTACCGTTGTTTACCGTGAATATTGGCATAAAGGAGTGGTTGGCATTGTTGCCTCGCGGTTGATAGACAACTATTATCGTCCAACAATAGTGCTTACAAAAGCCGATGGGCTAATAACCGGGTCAGCAAGGTCCATTAAAAATTTTGATGTTTATAATGCTATAAATTCTGCAAGTCATTTACTTGAAAATTTTGGTGGGCATAAATATGCTGCAGGACTATCGCTTAAACCCGAAAATCTTAATGAATTTACTGACGCATTTATTAATTATGCTGATGAAAATATTACTGATGAAATGCTTGTGCCCGAAATTGAGATTGATGCAGAACTCTTTATCAGCGATATCAATTTTAAATTTTATAAAATTTTAAAACAATTTGCACCTTTTGGTCCAGGTAATATGTCGCCTGTTTTTCAAACAAAAAATGTTATTGATACCGGTTATGCCAAACTTGTTGGAAAAAAGGAAACCAAGCATTTAAAATTTTCAGTAGTGCATCCTGATATGACAGGAAACCCAATACCTGCAATTGGTTTTAATATGGGACACCTGCTTAAAAAAATAGAAAAAGGTAAACCCTTTGAGATTTGCTATCATATTGACGAAAATACCTGGCTTGGTAATACCAATCTCCAACTAAAAATATTAGATATTAAATTTTGATTACAGATCAATTAAGGTAACCGCTTTTATTTTTAATAATTAATACCTGCAAGAAAACAACACATTCTCTAATTGGTTTTAAGAAAGCAAAAGTGTTAAGAGCAAGGCTTGTGAAGTAACTATAATCTAAAAGTTTACTTTTGTAGTTGACTTGTTTTAAATACCAACGTAACGCTTTTGTTGACGTTTTCTTAGAGTCACGTCACTTACTGTCGATCAAATTCTTTAGTTTAAATGCAAAAGATATTAATACAATACCAATAATTACTGCCATTACGCCAACAATAATTGCAAAAAATGATGCTGAAGCAAAAGGGTTAAAAAATAGTAGTAGCCCAAAAGCAATGGTAAATAGGCTGCTGTAAAGTAAAAATCGTTTATCGCCTTTAGTGCTAATGGTTCCCATAATTATTAACTGACCGATACCCAGCATAATTGCCCATACACCAACAACAATTACAAAAATTTGAAGTGATTTTTCGGTAAAAAATGTCAACACAACGCCTAGGGCAATGGTAACTACTGCACTAACCAAATCAGTACCGTAATTTAAACCGTTTTTCATGCTTGAGTAAACACCAAATAACATTGCTACTCCAACAATAAGCATTACAATACCAAAATAAGTAACAATGACAAACAAGGTGTCAATAGGAGAAAATATTGCCATTAAGCCAAATAGCAGTGCTATTATACCGTTAAATGCCAACACCCACCAATTCATAGTATAAGATTTTGAATGCATAATTATATTTTTTTTGTGAGTTGTAAAGATATATAATATTTATGGCTTGCATCTAATTTATTATCTTTATTTTTTGAAAGAATGTCATTAATAGACCCCTATACACTATCAAGCATAGATATTAATGGAATTAATAATTATGATAATATGAAAACGTTTGTATAAAATATACTTGGTGTGGAAC
>CAZGWS010000076.1:0-12337 GCA_964528805.1 uncultured Lentimicrobiaceae bacterium
CTCGTTTTTGAATCAGTCAACTACAATTCGTAAACTCCTTGAATTCAAAAACTTCAAAAGCCTTGTTTTTGACGCTTTCTTATCAAAGACTTGAAAATGATGGGTTTTTTTACAGACACAAATTATACTAATTCCTGCATGTTTTTTTTATAAACTCTGTTAGAGACACCGATACTAAATTCGTAAAGAACAATCAGCGGAATAACAACCAATATTTGGCTAAACATATCAGGTGGTGTGATAATTGCTGCTAAAATTAGCATGATTACATACATATATTTCCTGTTTTTCTTCATGAAATCAGGAGTGATGATACCAATTTTTGTAAGAAAGTAAACAATAATAGGTAGTTCGAAAACTATTCCAACTGAAAAAGTAACTGATACAACAGTATTTATATATGACGATAGTGAAATTTGATTATAAACGGAGCTACTAACCTGATACGTCCCTAAAAAGTTAACTGTTAGGGGTACAATTAAGAAATAACTAAATAATATCCCCATAATAAACAATGCTGAGCTAATAAAAACACCACCACTTGAGTATTTTTGTTCCTTTTCTTTCATTGCAGGTTTAACAAAGCTCCATAATTCCCAAAGAATATAAGGAAATGCCAATATAAAACCAGCAACAACCGAGATGTACATATGCGTTAAAAATTGCCCTGACATTTTAATACTAATAATTTGCAGTTTCATTTCTTTTATACATAGTGCATTTACCGATAGCCAATGACCAACTTGGCAGAGAATCCTATTTGTTACAAAATTAGAATTGCTGGGAGCCAATATTATATAGTCGAAAATAATAGTACGATTAAGGAATGCGACAATGGCAAGTATTACAACGGCAATCATTGAGCGCATAATATGCCATCTTAACTCATCAAGATGATCCCAAAAGCTCATCACTTTTTCCTTCGGCTCGGTATTTTTTGTATTAATCTTTTCCATTATATTTAATTTGCCAAAAATATAAAAACCTCATCAATAACGACAAGATTTTTATTCGATTAATAACAAATAGCAACAAACTGCAAAGATGACTTGAAAATTGCCTGTCTAAAAAAAATTTAAATACGACAAATCAAGGATCTACAAAACAAACCCCTGATTCTACACACTAATAAAATAAATATTTAAGAAAACCTGTTTTGTTAAGTAAACACGATCTGTGTTCCTTCACCATCGCACATTTCATAAAGTTGCCCAACGGTTATAACAGCCGTTACTTCTTCGTGCAAGTCTTCTTTTTTTAGCTTAAACATATCCATTGCAAGTTTACAGGCATAAATTTCGCCACCACCGGCTGTAATAAGCTCCAAAAATTCGTCCACGGGTGGGATGTCAAGAGCATCCATCTGCTTTCTCATCATTGCTGAAACTCCTGCTTCCACACCAGGAAGTCCTCCTAATATTGTTGGAAAAGGGAGCCCCCCCGGCATACGCATACCTGGGTTACCGGTTGTAGCGGTATGCAGCTTTTTCATAGTTTTTTTTGTAATGGCATCTAATCCAAAAAAGGTAAAAAACATCTTTGTTTCAATACCTTCCATTACTGCACCATTGGCCATAACAAGTGCTGCGTAAACATCTTCGATACTTGCTTTAGAACAAATAAGCAGTATTTTTTTCAAGGGTTTTTTTTTTGCATTTTCCATGATTTCTAATTTTTTGATTTTATCGTTTTTAAAAAGCCAAAAGTATGGTCATATTATCTGAGTTTGAAGCTATAGAAGCTTTTAAAATTAAAGGGTTTATTGTTGTAAACAACAATTGTTAAAACAAGAGCAGCAAGTAATCGGATAAAATGAGCGAACTCAAATTAGATACAGGATGTAGGTTTGTGTACACCTGATATTTTGGTTGCTTTTTTTAGTGGTGCTCCCGGGAACAGTTGATAAAATTCTTTGGCAGTTACAACTCCCGATTTACCAATACCTCTAATAGTAAGCCCCTCACCTTTAGCAACTTTATTTCTTATAAATTCGATAAGTTCATAATGCTTATCACTTAAAATTATTCCTTCTTCCTTGGCTATTTCAGCACCAATTTCTTTTGTCCACTGTGAAGCGTCGTTCATGTAACCTTCTTCATCTACATTAATTTCAACTCCGGCAATTGTTTTTGTTGACATAACTATTTGTTTTTGTAAGATTAAAAAATGTTTATTGTTCATTATTTGTTTTTGATGCAGCTTTAGAAATGTTTTTCAAGAATGTTATCATAAATCCTATTCCTTTTCGCATCTCTTTTGAATTCATTTCGCGTAGTGCTTTAAATATTGAATATTCTTCAATATTATTAATTTGAATACTTTTATAAACTGTTAGTGAGTTATTAATTGTTTTAAGCATTTCGGGTTGAGTAAGGCTTTTCATAGTTTCCATTATTGTTACTATGTTGTCAGCCAGTGATTGAAGATCTTCGGTTGAAAAATGTGTAACAATATTGTCAACTATTTTTATTGACTGCTTGGCAAATTCAAAGTACCCTTTTTTCTCAAAGCCACTCATTAAATTAATACTATCAAGACCTACTTGAGTAACAATAGGTGTAAGATCGCTAAGCAAATCTTTACCACTTTCCAGCATATTAAAAAGTTCTATTATCAAGTCAACGTTTCTTATTAGCTTAAGAGTCAGTAATTTAACAGCCTCGCCATCTACCTCTACGCCTGCGTTTTCGAGTTCGGTTACCGTTGATGCAAAAACATCTTTACCAATAATAGAAAGATCAGCCGTTAAATCTTCTATTGTTTGCCGTGCTTGTTTTTGGGCAATAACTTCGTCCAATACAATGTCGAGCTTTCGGTTTATTTCGTTAATTTGCTCTTGAATATTATTATCCATATCTTTTATTTTTGAGCATTAAAATCTCTTACCTGCCATCTGCATTTCTGATTCAATTGGCATTTCTTTACCTTTTAACAATATGTGCCAATAGATCCATCTAAAAAGTAATTTCCCATAATGGTTCATTCGTGTGGTTTTCAGCAAACCAAACGGGCCAATACCGGGAAATGGAAATGAACCAGGCAAAGGTTCAGTATCATAATTAAAATCAATAAGCGTTCCTTTGCCATAGCCTGTTTCGATATAACAGTTGGCATGTCCGTCGAAACTTGCTGTAAGTTCTCTGCCTTCAATAACACAAGTCAGATTTTCTTCAACAATTTCGGCGGCAAAATGTGCAACGGAGCCGGCTTTTGATGTAGGAAGATTAGCTGCATCGCCGATTACAAAAATATTAGGATAATCAACCTGTTGCAGTGTATGTTTATCTACTTTTACAAAGTTCATATCATCGCCTAAGCCGCTGTTCTCAATTATATCGGCACCCATATTTGTTGGTATGGAAACGAGGCAATCGAACGGAATTTCTTTTCCTCCGAAATCAATTATTACTTTCCTGTCGTTGTCAACCTCACTAATGTTGAAGTCGGGTACAATATTTATATTTTTTTTCTCAAGCAGCTCACCAAGAATTTTTGTGGCGCGTGGTTTTGTAAATGCACCCGGAAGAGGTGTTACGTAGGTAATTTCTACTTTGTCGCGCATTCCGCGTTCGGCAAAAAAAGCATCGGCAAAAAACGAAAACTCAAGAGGTGCTACCGGACATTTATATGGTAGTTCGGCGATATTAACAACGAGTTTGCCACCTTTCCATATTTTGAAAAATGATGCCAAAGCAAGAGCCCCTTCAATTGTATAAAAATCAAAAATTTCTTTATACCACAACTTTCCTTTAAGACCTTCTGTCTCTTCAGGAGCTGTATGTGTACCGGTTGCAATTAATAAATAATCATATTTTAGTGTAGTGCCATTATTTAGTATAACCTTATTGTCAGCGGGTTCTATTTTATTTATTTTCGAGAATATAACATTTACGCCAACCGGAAAAAAATCGCTCTTTGGCTTAATCACATCACTTTTAGTGTACATCCCAAACGGAATAAACAGAAATCCGGGCTGGTAATAATGTGTTTTAAATTGGTCAACAATTGTAATATCCCATTCATTTCTCGAAAATGTCTTCCGCAATTTATTTGCCATCATTGTGCCGGCAGTACCTGCACCTAGTATCAACAACTTTTTCATATAATTTTATTTTGTTTCATGGTTAATTTCAATATCTTTGATGCCAACAAAAGTATATCTATAAAATTACACATGGAGATTTTTACATATGATTTATATCATAAAAACAGGCATAAATTGTAATTTAGAATGAGAACAATTAATGAGATAAATTCTTGTCGGTTTTGTATTTACCGTAAATTATTATTTAGCTCTCTTACCGAGTCAGAGTATCAGCTTATTAACGAATTAAGAAAAGAGTTTAAATATAAAAGAGGGGAGATTATTTGTGCTGAGGGAGAGCCCATAGATTCATTTTTATATCTGCGAAGCGGACTCATTAAGCTTTATAAAACTGACAAAAAGGGTAAGGAGCATATTTTGAGTATTAACAAGCCGGGAGATTTTATAAATCTACTGAGTATTTTTTCCGATTCGAAATACAGATATTCGATTGCTGCAATTGAAGAAACGAAAGTTTGTGATGTTGAACTTCCTTCGCTAAAAACTATTATTGCGACTAATAGTTCTTTTGCTTTACGGGTATTAAATCGTATTAGCCGTATTTCGGATACGATTATTGACAACCAATTTGAGATAAGCCAAAGGCAGGTAAAGGGCAGAATAGCTTATTTTTTATTATTTCTGGCTAGAAGAATTTATCATGTTAATGAGTTTAGAGTACCTATAACGCGTCGTGAAATTGGAGAACTAATTTCGATGACAACAGAAAATACAATACGTACGCTATCGGAATTTAGAAAAGACGGAATTATTTTAATGGAGGGTAAAACTATTAAGATACTGGATTACAATAGGCTAAATAATATTTCTAACATGGGTTAGTGGCATATGTTTATTACAACCGTGTGTTAAACTGTGATATTGTACTCTTTTTCTTAATATTTTTTAATTTCGATTTCCTCTTTTAATATCATTAATCCAAACGAGGCGAGAGCAGAAAAATCATTTACTGACGGATAAAGGGCGATTGGAGCAAGACCACCAACACGATTTTTAACATTTTGTAAAAACTGATCGCTGTCAAAAATAATTCCCGTAAGGATAATACAATCAATATCACCGGCTAACGTGGCATAATGCGATGCTATTTCTTTAGAAACCTGATACGAAAGCGCATCTGAGATCGTTATTGCAACTTTATCACCTTCGGCAATACGGTGGTTTATTTTGGATATACTTTTTGTGCCAAGATAAGCACAATAACCTCCACGAGAAGTAATCATTTCCATAACTTCATCTTTTGTTACCGTACCGCTAAAGCATAAGTCAACTAACTGATCCATTGGTAAAGTGCCGGTACGTGTAATAGAAAATGGTCCTCCTCCGGAATAAGCCTGATTAACATCTACTACGCGTCCTTTTTTGTGAGCACCTATGGATATGCCTCCGGTACCAATGTGGCATACAATTAAATTTAGTTCATTATATTTTTTATGAATAGATTTTGCATATTTATTAGCGACAAATTTGTGATTTAGCGCATGGAAAATTGATTTTCTGGTAAAAAGTGGATGACCGGTTATTCGTGCAATATCTGATAATTCATCAACAACAACTGGATTTGCCATATACGCTTTTTTCCCAAGTTTTTGTGCCATTCTATAAGCAAGCAGCCCACCTAAGTTTGTGGCATGATTACCCATAACACATTCTTTAAGATCCTCAACCATAGTTGTATCGATTTCGTAAACTCCTTGCTCAACAGGTTTTACCAGTCCACTTCTGCCCATTATTATTTCAATGTCATTTAGGTTAATGTCGTTGGTTTCTATTTCCTTAAGTATGCAATCTAATCTAAAATCAACCTGGTCAGTAAAATGACTAAAAGTTTGAATCGCATCTTCGGAATGACGTATTGTTTTTAAGAATATTGGCTCTGTATTGCGATAAACAGCTATTTTAGTTACCGCCTCTTCTGGGTAAATTATTAAGATGTGTTTGTTAATCATGACTAATATTTTAGAATTTTAGTTGTTGATACTAAAAGTTAGTACAAAAATAATAATAATGACTAATAAAAAATGTTTTGCCGTTAAATTTAAGGTATTAAAAAACATCCACTTCAATACCGGCAAAAAAGCCTTTACCCGGAGCGGTTTTAATTTCGTATTTTGCGCCAATAGTTTCCATGCGGCTAAGTGAGTTATTTAAGCCCATTCCTTTTTTGCTTGAGGTTATTGTTTTAGTGTAATCAAATCCAACACCATCGTCTTTATAAGTGATAAATAAATGTCCCTGTTTATCGGTTAGGGTAATATCAATTCTGGATGCTTGCGCATGTTTTAATGTGTTGTTTATCATCTCGGTTAGTATCCTGTAAATACTTATTTCAATAGTACTTTTATAATGTTTGTTAAAGTTAATCGATCTAATATTTATATCAATACCTGATGATGCATTTATTTTATTACAGAACGAGTTTATAGCCATCTCCAAGCCATTATTTTTAAGTGCTACCGGCATAATATTATTGGCAATATTTCTGGCATTCTTAATGGCGTCATCTAACATTTCATTACTTTGTTTAATTATTTTTTCTCTCTCACTACGATCTTTTGTTCCATCAATTTCATTAATATAAAGTTTCAAAGTTGACAATAATACCCCTAGCCCATCATGCAAATCTTCGGCGAATCGTTTACGTTCTTTATCCTCAGTTTCAATAACCACTTCAATCATTTTTCTTTCAACTTGTTGTTGTATTTTAGTTTTTTCGGCAAGTTGTTTATTTTTATACGATTGATACATAATAATAATAATAGTAATAATAAGTAGTAAGATAATTGTTATTGAAATAAAAACTATCCGGGAAACCAAAGCCTTTTCATTAAGAAAATTTGTTTTTTGATTTAAAAAACTTATTTGTTTTTCTTTTTCTCTGGTTTGATATTTCGTTTCCATATCGGCAATGCGTTCATCGCTCTCGGCATTAAAAATACTATCTCTGGTTTTACTGCTCAAATAAAATTCCTGATAGGCAAGCTTATAATTACCAAGTTTTTTATATACGTCGGCAAGTTTTTCATGAGACAACATTACAAAGCGTTGTGTCCCTGATTCTTCAGCAAGTTTAAGACTTTTCGTAAAATATTCTTTCGACTTTTGTAAGTGATTTGTTTTTAAATAGAGCTGGGCTATCATGTAATTACAGTTAATTAACCCATCAACCGAATTTAATTTAGTGCTTATGTTTATGGCCTTATTGTAATAATATAGTGCCGAATCATATTTGTTTAATTGCCTAAGCACATCTCCCATATTAACGTAATTATCAATTAAATCATGCTCAAAGTTCTCCGCTTCATTAATTTTTATACACTTTAAGTAATAGTAGTTAGCACTATCGTAATTTGGTATAGAAAAATATACGGTTCCCAAGTTGTTTAAACACTGAGATTGGGTATATCTATTATCTATTTTATTTGCGATTGCAAGGGCTTTGTAGTTGTATTCCAATGCTTTGGGATAGTTTAGTAAGTCTTTATAGGCAGCACCAATATTACTTGTACATACCGAAATTCCATTTTCGTAATTTATTTCCTGAGCAAGATTAAGTGATTTTATATAATTGTCGATAGCCTTGGCATATTTACTTTGATAATAATATATATTACCAATATTAGCATATACGGCGAGTACTCTTCTTTTATATTTAATATTATCGGGTTCAGCCTTAAGCAATGGATTTCCATTTTCGAGAGCTCGGTTCAAATTTGACAATGCTTGGTAATAATTGCCAATAACAATGTAGCAAACGCCAATTGTATTAAATGCATTTACGATGTTCAGCTTAATACCTGATTTTAGTGCTATATCGAGACCTGTATTTGCATAAAGCAATGCACTGTCAGGATTATTATACATATAATTCCATGCAACATCTATGGCAGCTTTAAAACGGATGGAATCGGTGGTGGAGTTTGTAAGTAATAATTCTAATCTGTTAGTATTTTTGCTTTGTGAGAAAAGTGAAGAGGAATAAGAGAAAGCAGAGAGCAGAGTTAGTGTAAATATGACTTTTTTTACAATCATGTTTTTTCTATTTTAACTAATTTGTTTTTAATAGCATATATCAAAAGGCTTACAATATTTTTAGAGCCTGTTTTCGAGATTAAGCTATTTTTGTGAGAATCAACGGTTCTTTTGCTTATAAAAAGTTTTTCTGATATTTCGGAATTTGAATAACCTTTGGCTATTAATTGAAGTATTTCTCTTTCTCTTTTTGTTAGCAAAACTTCATCGGAAATATTATTATTTTGATTGAGATATTTATTAGTAAAGAAAGGTAGCAGCTCGGGTGAGAAATAATTATGACCCTGATAAACTTGTTTTATTGCTCCAAAAATAGTATCTTTATTTACATTCTTTAGCAAAAACCCCTTGGCTCCCACATTAATTATCTCGTGCAAAAACTCTTCTTCGCCAAAGGTAGAAAGGACAAGAACTTTAATTTCGGGGCACTTTCTTATAGCAAGTCCGGAAGTTTCAATTCCATTCATGCCTTTCATTTTGATATCCATTAAAACAACATCAAAATCTGTAGTTTCCATTAATGATAAAAACTCTTCACCACTTCCTGCCTCTCCAACAATTTCTATTTCTTCATTTTTGCTAAAAACCAGTTTAAGACCATTTCTGAAAATTTCATGATCATCAACAATAAATATTCTAATTTTTTGATTCATATCGGACACTCTTTTTCAGTCCTTAAAGATACAAAAAATTTCAGACTGTATTTTTATGTGAGTTTTTCTTTCTTTGTACTAAGGCTAAGCCAAATCATACCAATAGTTGCCGAAATAAATGAAGCTGTCATGATACCCACTTTGGCTATTTGTTTAATCTCATCATCCTTAAAGGCAAGATCGGAAATAAACATCGACATGGTAAATCCTATTCCGCCCAAAAAAGCAACACCATAAATTTGTTTCCAGGTAACACCCATAGGAAGATTTGCTATCTTTAACCAAACCACGATACGTGAGAACAAAGAAATGCCTATAAATTTACCAATTACAAGCCCGGCGATAATACCTAACGAAACAGGATGAATCATCATATTAATCACACTTCCTTCAATGTGAACGCCGGCATTGCTAAGTGCAAAAACAGGTAGTATAAAATAAGCGGTAAAGGGATGAAGAGCATGTTCAAGTTTTTGTAAGGGCGTTTGTGCTTTTTCGTTAAGGTCATCAATTTTGGCTATTAAGTGTGCCTGCTTTGATGTAAGAAGTGGGTTGTTATTTGGCTGTTCGTTAGTAAATTTATTCAAGCATCTCGAAAGTCTTTTTATATATTCATTTTCACTAATTTTTGTTCGTGCCGGAATTGTAAGTGCAATTAGCACTCCGGCAATTGTGGCATGAACCCCCGAAAAAACGAATGCCATCCAAACGCCAATAAAGCCAATAATTGCATAAAACGATGTTCGTCTAACGCCGGCAACATTTGCAACTATTAGTACTCCAAGAAAAAATGCTGCCGAAAGCAGTTCGGTAAATATTATTGTATCGGTATAAAATATTGCAATTACTATTACGGCTCCCAAATCATCGGCAATTGCTAAAGCAGTTAGGAATATCTTTAAATTTATGTTTATCCGCTTGCCAAGCAGTGCCATTAATCCGAGGGCAAAAGCAATGTCGGTAGCCATTGGTATCCCCCATCCGTCAATGTGTTGCGGGTTGCTCGACAGAACAATAGTGTAAATAATTGCAGGAATTAACATGCCTCCCAATGCAGCTGCAATTGGCATTGATGCTTTTTTTAAAGACGATAACTCGCCGCCCATAATTTCTCTTTTTATTTCAAGTCCCACAGTAAAAAAGAACAAGGCCATTAGTCCATCATTTATCCAGTGGTGTAAAGAGCCAATCATGTTAATATCGCCCCATGCAAACCCAACTTTTAACTCGTGCCAGATGTGGTTATACGATTCATAATATGCTGAATTTGCCCATATTAAAGCTGCAATGGTTGCGAAAATTAACATAATACCACCATAGGCCTCTTCGCTAATAAAATTTGAGACTTTAAACTTATTTGTTGATTTTATGGTCATGCGTTAAAAATTAGATTTTATAAATGTATTTATTTGTGATAGCTTTTGATTAAATTAACGAGCTTACTCTCGTCGCTCAACCTCCCTGATATCAATTAATTTGTTCATTAAAGCATATACTGTTAATCCTGAAACGGTTTTGATGTTTAGTTTACGTGTTATATTTTTTCGATGCGTCATTACAGTATGGATACTCAAAAAAAGTTTATCGGCAATTTCCTGATTTGTACGACCTAATGTCAAATTTCTTAATATCTCTGTTTCGCGTTTACTTAGAGGTTGTTCATTCTGTCTCGTGTACTTATTATCTTTACCAACTATTTTTTTTAACGATTCAATTAACTGATATTTAGTATTTTGTATGTTTAGAGTATATTTATACCGACTAATAATATTCTTTTTTGTAATATCTGATATAAGTCCTATTACTTTAATGTCTTTTTCACGATTAAGGTTTCGTGTAAAAGGAATAAGTATTTCAGATACCGAGTTGGGGTCTATTATAACGAACTCGGGTTTACGAGCTACTATTTTTGTATAAAGTCGTTTTTCTGAACCCATATATACATAGTCAACCAACAGCCCACTTAATTCGAGAGTTAAGTTCTCAATTCCAACAGTAAGCATATAAGAACTTGAGACAACTATAACTTTTCTTGTCTTACTCATCTCACTTGCGGCTATTAATTTGTTTTTCGAGTGCTACCACTTTTGGAACCAGAATTAAATTTTCCATTTGCGCATGATCATGCAAATCTTTTTCAAGTGCCACTAACTCTCTAAGTAAGTTATATCTGCTTTGTTGCATTTTTGATGCTGGCAGATATTTAATTATTATGTTCTTTAAGTCCATTAACTTTTCTTCAACACTTTCGTGCTCAGCTTCGTAAGAAGTTATTGAGTAGTTGGTTATTCGCAATGGTACTTTATCCGGAATATTATTATTTATAGCTTCTTCAAGATTGTTAACATAAGGATAAACATAGTTTTCTTCTTTTTCGATATGTTTAATAAATTCTTCTTTATATTCTTTAAAAAACTTTTGTAAAATCTTGTGCGAAGCATCGTCAACTTCTCCATTCAATGCCATATCGTTAATAAGAGCTTCAATTTCAGGTACTTTATTTTGTAAATAATAAATGTGTGCTTTTTGTAAATAATCAATAAGCAATGATGCCGAGAATCCTTGTAAGTATTTTTCATCAAAATACTGTGGGTCGTGGAATGTGTTAAGAATAGTCAGGAAGAAATCAATGTTTATTTTTTCTTTGGCACAAATACTGTCGATGCTACTATCGCCAAAGCCCAACATAATTCCAAAACGACTTATAACTGGGATGAGACTGTAATCGTGGTTGATTACATCGGCAAGCTTCATTTCTTTTTCAAGTAGCATATTATTTTGTGTTTGACGCAAAAATAGTTATTATTTAGAATATACTAAATTGTTTGTTAACAATTACTTAGCAAGTTATCCATTCTTTCTTCAAGTAATTTAGGCGTATTTTCAATATGTAATCCAGTATATTTATTTTGACTTTTTATTGCCAACGATAAATCAAAACTATTTTGATGTTGCGAAAAAGCAATACGTTTATTTAATAATCTGCCGGCCAAATACTCTTGTTCGGTTTGCCCGGGTGTTGGAATAAATACAACTTTCTTCTTAAATATTGCCATATCCATCAATGTTGAATAACCTGGTCGGCTAATTATTATCTTTGACGATTGAATAAGTTTGGCAAATTCATCATCCGGAACATGCGACAATAATCTCACCTTTTTTATTTGTTTATCTATTTTCTCCCCTGGCTTAGCAAGTAGTATTATTGTTTTTTTATCCAACTTAAGTGCTTGTGAGAGCAATAACTTTTCAAGTATAGTACGTTGAGGTTCAGGACCAGATAAGATAATTAATAAGGCTATGTTTTTAGGGTAATCGCTAATTTTAGCTGATGAAAACCTACTGAGTAATCCTATATTGAAACATTTATCGATAAATTTCTTTGAATTAGAAAGTTTTCCTGATAGCTTAAAGTCGCCATCAACATCAGGAACCCAGATTTCAGTAAATTTATTTAAATAATAATTAGAAATAATATTTATTATTGGTTTCCCAATTTTTTGCCATCCCGGTGTTTGAATGTTCAGCTGATGTGTAATAAAAATAG
>CAZGWS010000077.1:0-1524 GCA_964528805.1 uncultured Lentimicrobiaceae bacterium
TTTCGCTCGTCAGAAATAGTAATGCTTACTCCAAAGTTTTTGTTTGTATTAAGATATTTAATAATGTCATCGCCAAAATGATGGATATTTATTAAAAACTTTGTAATACCCTGCGATTTAAGGTTTTGAATCACGATTTCCAGCATAGTTTTTCCGTTAACCGGCACTAATGCTTTTGGCATACAGGATGTAATATTTTTTAATCTCGTACCTAATCCTGCTGCAAGTATTATTGCTTTCATTTGTTTACTATTATTTTTTTGTTACTCACGCTGTTTACCTCACCTCTTAATATTATAACTCACAATGGCAAACCTCTACATTAACATTGGGGAAATTGCTACTAATATATTCCGCAACTTTTGATGCACTATAAACCGATCTATGTCTTCCGCCGGTACAACCAAAATTTATTTGAAGATTATCAAATTTTCTAATTCTGTAATTTTCAATGCTTTGGATAACAATCCCAATTGCATTTTTCAAAAAGGCGCTAACTTCACTCTGTTTTTCAAGATATTGTATTACAGGTTTTTGCAGACCTGTATAATCTCTTAACTCAGTAATTCGACCCGGGTTTGGTAAGCTTCTGCAATCAAAAACATGACCTCCACCATTGCCGGTAACATCAGGGGGAATACCCTTTTTCTTAAAAGAAAAGCTGTTTATACTAACGGTTAACACATTTTCGGTTGGGGGTGCTGTTTTGTAATTCAGGTGTAGTATTTGTTCAAAAATATTTGTTAACTCAGAGAGTGGAATGCCAATATCCCTTGATTTCAATAAGTTTCGTAACTGGCTTATTACCATAGGGATACTTTGTAAAAAGTGAGCTTTGTGTTGCACAAGTCCTCTAAATCCATACGCTCCCATTACCTGCATTAATCTGAAATAAATAAAACTTGGATAATTTTTTTCAAATTCAGTTTTACTTCCAGAAAGCTTATCAGCCAATTTGCTGATATAAAGATTATAAAGCAATAAACGGGTTTCGATTGATAGGTTTGCCTTTGCCTGGTACAACAGCGAGACTAAATCGTATTGCAATGCTCCTTTTCGTCCGCCCTGAAAGTCAATATACCAAGGCTCTCCGTTGTGAATCATAATATTACGCGCTTGAAAATCACGATAATTAAAATAGTTTAAATTAGCTTTCAAAAGCAAGTTGGCAAACTCGTGAAAGTCATTTTCTAACAAATCTTCATTAAAGTTAATATTATGTGGCTTTACAAAATAGTATTTAAAATAGTTAAAGTCCCACATTATCGACCTCAAGTTAAATTCCTTTATGGGATAGGCAACATCAAGATCTAAATTTTTTATTCCATCAACCTGAAAAT
This sequence comes from uncultured Lentimicrobiaceae bacterium, assembly GCA_964528805.1. GTDB lineage: Bacteria > Bacteroidota > Bacteroidia > Bacteroidales > F082. Next base: position 1,341 of record CAZGWS010000077.1, read on the forward strand.
TTACTAAATCGGCAACAACTTTTTTGTAATATTCAATTGCCTTATTTCTGTTTGTGCTCAGCAAACTAAACAAAGTAGTATTACCAAGATCTTGCATTAAAAAATACTGATAATTTTCGTCATGGGCATAAATTTCAGGAACATTAAATCCTAAATTTCTAAAATGTTGGGTAAATGAGTTGTG
>CAZGWS010000077.1:1624-5565 GCA_964528805.1 uncultured Lentimicrobiaceae bacterium
GTATTAAAAATTATAAATTTGTACAAAATTAAAAAAACAAATCCATGGAAATAGACAATAGTACAATGGACGTGCTGAAAACAGCAATATTATTGGAGCGTAGAGGCAAAGCATTTTACACACAAGCTGCACGTGACAGCAAAAGCAAATCGGCAACAAAAATTTTTGAAATGATGGCCGAAGAGGAAGATGAACACATCAACTTTTTAGTTGACCAATTCAAGTATTATACAAAGAATAATGAATTTCATAAAATTGAAGTTCATCCCAAAGAAGATTCGACTGCTACGGAGATATTAACAGAAAAGATTAAAAGTGAGATCTCGGCAGCGGGCTTTGAAGCTGCTGCTATTTCTGCCGCTATTGATTTTGAAAATCGAGCTATAGCAGTATATTCAGATAGAGCCAAAGAGGCGACCGATATTGAAGAAAAAAAGATGTACCAAATGCTTGCTGATTGGGAAGGCACACACCATCATCTGCTTCACAAACTAAACAAAGATTTAAAAGAGCAGATTTGGAATGACAATAATTTTTGGCCATTTTAACAATTAAAAATAGCCATATAGCGTTGGCTACGTTAAAATTTGAACTTAGCATACTCCTGTCGGCTTTCTATTGGATAGTTGCCTTTATACACGTTGCCAAGATGACCGTCGATACTGATGAAATCGCCCGGCTTGAAAGTAACATCACTAATGATACAATGTTTATTATCTTCATAAACTTGTAAGTTAGCGCAGCTTACTACTGATGTTTTTCCAAGACGTACAGCAGTAACTGCTGCATGTGAAGTAGCCCCACCTTTACCGGTAAGTAATCCATCGGATTCGAAAATCATGCCAATATCATCGGGAACAGTATCAGGTCTTACAAGTATGATATTATTTTTCGGATTAGCTTTTTTAATTTTAATTATATCATCCTCATCAAAAGCAACAGCACCATTCATAGCACCTCCACCAACGCCAATACCTCTTCCCACAAGGTGCATATTTTCTGTGCTTTCTTTAAATGCAATTATTGGTTTAGATGAGGCCATATCCTGATCTCGTATTTGCAAGATGTATAAGTCTTCGGGATTATCAGACTCAAAAGTAAATTCGATTTCCTGATGGTTATATCCAAGTACTTCAGTTAATTCAATAGCCAACTCATACAATTTATTATATATTTTAGGGCATAATTCCTGGAGTGAGTTATTATCCTCAATATTTGACGATTTTTGATGTTTACTTACCGGACAAGGCTTTACTAAGCCTGATACAATATCTTCACCCTGACTTCGGAAGGTGTAATCGCCGTAAAGATTTACCCCTTGCTGACCGGTAGTTGGATCCTGTGTAAAGATAACTCCTGTTCCGGATTTGTGGTGCATATTGCCAAAAATCATTTGCTGAATAACAACAGCCGTCCCCCACTCATCTGCAATCTCAAGATGCTCACGATACACTTTTGCCCTATCGGAGCCCCAGGAGTCGAAAACCAAATTAATAGTCATGATAAGTTGACTAAAAACATCTTCTTCAAACTCTATCCCTGTGCTGTTAATGGTTTGCTTGTAAGCCATCGCAATCTCGCGCATTGCCTTTGGACTAAAATCAGTTTTCTGCTCTACTTTATATTTAAGTTTAAAGCTTTCGATGATGTTGTCAAATTCATCTCGTGTTAGTCCGAAAGCCATACCCCAACTTTGCAGTAACCGCCTGTAGGAATCCCATGCAGACCACTCAAACCCCGGTTTTTTGCTAAGGCTTTCAGTTATTTCATCATTCATGCCAACATTAAGAAGCGTATCCATGGCTCCGGGCATTGATATTGCAGTACCGGAACGTACAGAAAGCAGCAAAGGATTAGCAGGATTCCCAAATTCTTTTTTTGCCGCTCGCTCTACAAGTGATAGATGACTGCTTATCAGCACATATATTTCGCTGCGTAGCTCTGGGTGTTCAAAAATGGCTTTGTGTTTTCTAAAAACTTCAGTTGTAATAACAAATCCAGGGGGTATTGGAAACCCGGCTATCCTTAACTTTTTAAGATGATAAGCTTTCGACCCCAAAAACACCTGATTATCAACCTGTGGATTTGTTTTTCCTAATCGTGCTATAACCAAATCAGAATTATACGACATCACCTCTTTTATCATACTTGGCTTGAGATTATCGGCCATTTCCCTTAGCGAGTCCAGAATTCTGGTGATAAAATTATCTAACGGTTGCACTAAAAAGGCTTCCGAAATAATATCCCTGTAAAACTTCTCCGAAATACTGTTAACAAGCTTGACTTTGCCGTCGGCATTTAATTTGTTTTCCTTATCAAAAAGCTGAGGAATTACTATCCGTAAAGGTATCTCATACGATTTTAAAAAATATTTTATTATTGTACGTCTTATATCTTCGGCGATAAACTGAAAAATATTTATGTATTGCTCAAACGATAAACTTTGAGAGCGGAGACTGTATTTAAGCATCAGCAAATTTGAGGTCAGACTTTGATTTGTAATACCGTCCAGATTCAAACCCTCCATAAAATAGTCGAGAATAACGTAGATATCTTTTAATGTTTTTGCTGATATGTAATTTAAATTTATTTGTGCAACAACTTTTTCCATAAGCCGTGTGGCAACATTTTCCAAACGAAATGTTAAGCCAAGTGCTTCAAATTTTGGTTCACGATAAGTGCCATACATTGATGGGATACCTATTGCAATGTGTCTTTTATGATAAATATTCTCCCACGCTTCACTAGGTTTGTCATCATAAATAATTTCTTTTAAACTGCCCATAAAACTATATATGAGCTTTAAAGATGTTTTAAAATCTTCGTCGTCCAGAGCCCTCTTAAACTTGTCAATATCAGAGTCCTTAATGTAGGAGTACCGTTTAAGAACACTTGTAATATCAACACTTTCAAAAGAGTATTTTTCCTTTAAACAAGAATACAACTTTTTCATATCCCGCAGGCGTTTCAAATCGCAATTGTTGCTGCTAACTACCCTCGTTAATAACTCATCAAATTGATTTTCGCTCAACGCCAATAGCTCATTGGGTAACTTTTTACTTACCTTACACAATGCAACAATTAGTTTGTGAATTGGAGCGAAATACTCACTCTTAGTATTTATCGAGTTATATACATTTTCGGGCAGCATATGCTTAATGGATTTAATATTACCATCGTACCAAAAATTAAAAATATCTTTGGTAAGTCCAATTAATGTGTTATTACTCTCGGTATGAACCTGTTTGCGTAAAAAATGTATAAGCTTATCTTTACGATGTAATATTTCATCCATCGAAGTAGTTACCTTTCGTATTTCTCCTTCTGCACCTATTTCGCTAAAATAAACAGGAAAGATACGTGTAAGCTGTTTTATCTTCTTATAAAATGGCGCAATGTTTGAGTTCAGAATCTTTGTAATTTCGCGCTGAAACAGATCAGTATCACTCAAAAATATCCCACCTAACTGCAAATTAACAATAAGTACCGAAAGTAATTTCTCCATTTCGAGTTGCGAATACTCGATAAGATCAAGCCATACATCTATATTTTTAATATGATTTTTATTTACCGATAGTTGCCAATCTTCGTTAACATAAACAATGCCGGGAGTTTCAAAACCAAAGTTAATTATCCTGTCTTCAAAATAGTTTATTAGCTTATTCCCTGATACTTCACTAATGTCAATTAATTTTTTACCAAGTGTTAATAATATATCAAGTACCGATGATGAATGTTCTTTACGCAATCCTTTGCAAAAATCAAAAATCTGATCAATAAGCTGTATCATATTTTCTTTGCTGACTTCGTCAAGAGTTTGCTTTAGAATACTATTTAAATTCCAAATAATTCGCTCCTTATGAGCCTCCATTCCGTCAATATTTAGGAGGTAAAAACTATAATAAAATTTCTCAATAAACGTGTCAAAAATAGAAATTGAT
>CAZGWS010000077.1:5665-12183 GCA_964528805.1 uncultured Lentimicrobiaceae bacterium
CTGTACGGTTTCATTTTTGCAACACCAGCCAAATATCTATTAAAATACTTTGACGCTTTAATAAAACTTAGCGTATCTACCTTAAATCCATTTTGCAAAGCAGAATAGCAACTAAGAATAATATTTGACAGATCGGCATCCTCTTTAGCTATTTTTTGGATAAATTCAAGGAGTGTTTTAATTATAATAAGATGGTAATCAGAGCTATTTGGCTCAATTAATAATTTCTCAAGAAGCTCAATAGGTATCACAAACGTATTCTGAGGATTTTTAAGTGCTATGTAATACCAGTAATCTGTCAATAAGATTTTTCGGAGCTCCTCGCTAACAAATTTTCTGTTCGAGAATGGATGCTGAAATTCAATAATGCAATCGTTTGCACGTTTATTAATTCCAAAATACTTTTTCGATAAATCTATAAAGTGTTGGTATTCAGGCTTAATAATTATATCCTTATATCTTGTCTCCGCAAGATTTGCTTCAAGTGCCTTTGATTTGAATTTTTCAGCCATAACAATAAATATTGCATAAAATGCTAGGTTATTTTAGTTTAACTTTGCTTGTCTTTAAAAGATGAACATCACAAAAGTAAAGATATTTATTAACTATTAATAATAATTATTTTTAAAATATATTTGTAAGATTATAATACTTAAAACTAAAGCAATGACTAAAATTAAAATTGGAATTAATGGATTTGGACGAATTGGACGCAACGTATTTAAAATAATTCAAGAAAGAAACAACATGGAAGTTGTTGGTATTAATGATTTAACCGACACAAAAACTCTTGCACATTTGTTGAAATACGACTCAACACAAGGCAGGTTTAATACAAAAGTTGAACACGACGAGAATAATATTATTGTGGATGGAAACAAAATTAGGGTTACCTCCGAAAGAACCCCTCTTGATATAAAATGGGCTAAAACTCCTGATGTAGTAATTGAATCAACGGGGATATTTAGAACCAAAGAAAGTAATAAAGGGGGCTATGGAGATCACCTTAAAAATGGCGCAAAAAAAGTTATACTTACCGTTCCAGCCAAAGATGAAATTGACAGAATGATTGTTATTGGGGTTAATGACAACGAATTACAAGATGATGACCAATGTGTTTCAAATGCATCATGTACAACAAATTGCTTAGCACCGATTGCAAAAGTACTTAACGACAGGTTTGGAATTGAAAACGGACTTATGACAACCGTTCATGCCTATACAAACGACCAACGAATCCTTGATGCTCCTCATTCCGATCTACGAAGAGCGCGATCGGCGGCAGTATCACAAATTCCTACTACCACAGGAGCTGCAAAAGCTGTTGGAATTATCATACCCGATTTGAATGGCAAACTCGATGGAATGGCAATTCGTATCCCTACACCAACCGGTTCTCTCGTTGATTTAGTTGTAAATCTTAAAACCGAAGCTTCGAAAGATGAAATTAATGCTGCCATGAAAGAAGCATCTGAAGGACCAATGAAAGGCATACTCGAATTTCAAGAAGACCCAATAGTTTCTGTTGATGTTATTCATAATAATCATTCTTCTATCTACGATAAAGAAAGCCTTATGGTGCAAGGCAAAACTGTTAAAGTTCTTTCGTGGTACGACAATGAGTGGGGTTACTCAAGTCGTGTTGTTGATTTAATCGACTTGTTTAATTTATAGGATTAAAGAGTTATTTCACTATCACTATTTCATGAATAGCATGAGGTACAAAACAATAATGCATCAATCCGCAGAATACTTTTATTTTCTGTTGAAAGTAGAAATATTCAGCGGATTTTCTCGTTAAAATATAATTTAAACAAGATATTCCTTTATTTTATCACTTATCATCAGAGTAGCACCCGCATTTTTTTTAACATAGGCTACTGCAGCCGCAGAGCTATTTTGGTATAATATACTGTCATTCATAAGTTTGTTAAATATCAACAAACATTCGGCATAACTGGTGATTGAAAATCCTGCACTATTCTCTTTAAGTTCTACAGCTTCGCGGAATTTTTTATAATTAGGACCAAATATAACAGGTATTCCATAAGTTGCCGCTTCCAGCAGGTTGTGAATACCTACTCCAAACCCACCACCAACATAGGCAATATCAGCAAAACGATAGAGGTGCGACAACATACCTATGCTGTCGATAATAAGCACCCTGCTGCCGTTAATTTTTGAAGAATTAAGCTTGGAAAATAATATAGGATTATATTTTTCAAAGCGTACTAATATTTCATTAATATGCTCTTTATTAATTAAATGAGGGGCAATAACTATCTTAAAATCAACATTAGAAAGATTTAGTAGCTCGAGCAATATTTTTTCGCCAGGCTGCCATGTACTTCCTGCCATTAATAATTTTGAATTGCCTTTAAATTCTGTTATTATGGGTAATGAGAACTCCTCTTCAGGTAATTGAACTACCCTGTCAAAACGTGTATCGCCTGCAACTTCTGCATGATGAATGCCTATACCATCAAGCAATACTGCTGACTCCTCATTTTGAACAAATATGTATGTTACCCTATTTAATTGTCTGGCAAACCATCTGCCCCAAGGTCTGAAAAAATGCTGCGAGTTACGAAATATAACCGAAATAAAAATTAAAGGTATCTTCTGCCTATTGAGTTCTAAAATATAATTAAACCAAAATTCATATTTTACAAAAATTACAAGTTTTGGATTAACCAATTCTACAAAAAGTTGTGCATTTTTCGCCGTGTCAATCGGCAAGTAGTAAACATAATCGGCAAGCTCGTAATTCTTGCGGATCTCATATCCTGAGGGAGAAAAAAATGTTAAAAATATACTGTATTTAGGAAAATTACTCCTCATTTGCTCAATAATTGGTCGAGCCTGTTCAAACTCTCCCAAGCTGGCACAATGAACCCAAATAATTTGCTTGTCCGAAAGGTCCTCTTTGTTGATACGACTAAAGATATTTTTTCTGCCATCCACCCACAGCTTAGCTTTACCGTTAAAAACGGACAGTATTTTTACTGCCACCATATACAGATAAACTGAAACATTATAAACCAGTTTCATATTAAAAGCTGTTAATAATCCGGTGTACATTAACTTGAAACCGGATAGTGCGTAAACTTAATGTACCTGGTAGTTTTTTTATCTTCATTAACAAATTAGATAGATCGTAAAGTAATAAAATCAGCTACAAAGGTATCTAATTTGATTAAACTTCAATTGGATGCGTTCAATTAATTATTTTAATGACTAAGTTTTACAATATTTCAGATATGGAAATTACTAACATGAATAATTTATGCATTTAGTTTGATGCAGGTGTGAGGCGTCTAAAGCTGACGATACAGCAATCTATTTCAAAGGTTTAACAACGAAGCAGATGTATTAAAATAAATGCACTTTAGTAACAACAATAGTTCGTGTAGTTATTGTTTCTCGCAAGCTGGTAAGTCGCAAAGGATTGATTGTTAGCATAGTAGCTATTTACCGCTTGTCTTGTAAGTACTTGATTTAGTATGTGTTATAGAAGTTTAACGAACTATTGTAACAATTGACAAAATGAAATTAATAAACAATATTGTCATACTGAGGGTAGTAAAGGAGACTCCTTATCTATTACTGAAATTACATCAAAGTTTAGCTAAATACCTTTTGCCATTACGGTCTCTACCTCGGCAATGGTTTTTGGAATTGGTTTTCCCAAAACTCTGTGTCCTTCTTCGGTAACCAATATATCATCTTCAATTCTAATTCCACCAAAGTCTTTGTACGTTTCCAATTTATCATAGTTTACAAAATTGATAAATTTGCCCTCTGATCGGAATTGGTCTATAAGGTCGGGGATAAAATATATACCCGGTTCAACAGTAAGAACATATCCGGGCTTTAATTCTTTTCCGAGGCGCAGATAGGCAGTTCCAAAAGTAGTTGCTCTTTTTGTGGTGTCATCGTACCCAACATAATCTTCGCCAAGTCCTTCCATATCATGAACATCCATACCCATCATATGTCCAAGTCCGTGAGGCATAAAAAGAGTGTGTGCTTCAGCAGCCAAAGCTTCATCTGTATCTCCTTTCATGAGTCCAGCTTTTTTCAAACCTTCAATAATTGTTCTAGCAACAAGAAAATGCACATCCCTATATTTTAAGCCTGGTTTTATAGCATCAATTGCGACCATATTGGCATCTAATACAATTTGATAAATCTCTGCCTGACGTGTATTAAATTTTCCTCCAACGGGAACAGTACGTGTTATATCGCTTGCATAACATTCGTGAGTTTCGGCTCCTGCATCGGTTACCATCATGCGACCAAGCTCAAGCACATTGCTATGACTGTGATTATGAAGTGTTTGCCCATCCTGCGAAAGGATAATTGGGAATGAAACAGGTCCGCCAAGAGCAATTGAGATGCCTTCAATTGTGCCGGCAATTTCTTGTTCAACAACACCGGGCTTAGCCATTTTCATAGATGTAGTATGCATTTCATAAGCTGTTGCAACAGCCTTTTCAATCTCAGCAATTTCCACAATACTTTTTATTTCTTTTAACGCCACTACTCCTTTTATTAATTCAACCGAAGAATTGGCTTTAACATCTGCATTATCAATTCCCAATAAAGCAGATAACTCAATAACTGTTTCACCACGATATGGAGGTAAAAAATGTATCTTCCTTCCTTCCTTTTTTGCCTCAGAAATAAATTTTACAAGATCATCGTATGGAGTGGTATTTTCAACTCCCGCTTTAGCAGCAAGGCTAGCTACTTTTGGCTGAACACCCATCCAGATTATATCATCAATCTCAAAATCGTTACCAAAAATATAGTCTTTGTCATTATCAAAATCAATTACTCCGGCAAAGCCCGGATTCTGCAGTCCGAAAAAGTAAAGGAAATTGCTATCCTGACGAAAATGATATTGATTAGCGGGGTAATTAAAAGCCGCATCCACATTTCCTAAAAATAGGGCAATCCCCGATTTTACTTCTGCTCTTAACTTATTCCTTCTATCTGTGTAAACTTCTTTTTTAAACATATTATTTTATTTTAAGTATTGCTTTTTTTAATTGGTAAAACTAATTAAAAAATTGCTTTCAGGAAAGAAATTAATTAACAGGGAACTCAATATTCAATATAACACAGTTCTCTTTACCTTTCTCATATTTATACTTATTTTTAAACCAAACTTTCCCATCTGCTTGTTCAACAAAGCGTTTAAGTATTGTAAGCCCAATGCCAATACCTGATTTTCCATATTCAAAACCGCTGGAATGATTCATACTCTCCTGATGCAGATAAAATGGCTCGAATACCTTTTCGATATCTTCACCGGGAATACCCATACCCTGATTTTCTACAACAATATGTACCACATTGTCTTTATCAAAAGTTTTAATAAAAACATCACCATTAGGCGGCGTATTTCTTCTAAGATTTATTGCTATTTCGAGTAATATATCATCTAAATGTCCCTCAGGAAGCCTAACATTTAAAGTATCATTTAAATAGATGTTGTCCATTACAAAATTCCTACCTCGCAAGCAATTTTTAAATATTGGAAGTGAGTTTTTAATTACCTGCCCTACATTTACATCAACAACAGCGGTTATTACATCATCAATTTTATATGAATATATCTGCCTTAGCATTTTAAGCACAACGCTATCCAATGTTTGAGCAGCACTAATTATCATCTCAAGTAATTCTTTCTTCTCTTTATCTGCCTCCTCCGAAACGAGCAGTGATGAAATACCAAGTATGCCGTTTAGCGGTGTTTTTAATTCGTGCGATCCAATCATCAAAAAAGTTTCAATTAATTTTGTGCGTTGCTCCACGTCTCTCAGCTCATTTAATTCAGTAATATCAGTAATTGATACCTGAATATGATTAACTCCTTTAAATGAATAACTTAGTAAGTCGAGATTATTAATATTACATGAGAATGACAGTTCTCCATCGGTTAACAAATTATTAATCAACGACTTTCCTTCGCCTTTGTTTAAGATATTAAAAAACTCCAATAAACTCTTGTTAACATAGTATCCAATTTTATTGCTGCATGATTTGTTTTGGTAAACGATAATAGCATTATGAGGCTCACTATCCCACGTAGCGATAAGTATTGGCAAGACTGCTTTATCAGTATTGAACAAATGTTGAAAATCTTTAAGGTTCTTCATTAAAAATTAATATGAGTGGTTTTTGATATTACAGTCGCTAAGATATATATTTCCTTACAAACATTAAATAATATTTTTTATTGCAACTATATAGTGCCACAAAGAAAACAACGCATTTTCTGATTATTTTTAAGAAAGCGTCAAAGACTATCTAATTGTTATCTCCTTCTGACAATAGCCATGTATAGCCTATTCATAGTTGATATGATATACATTTAGAAAAAAATATTACTTTTGCCGCACTTTTGCGGAATTACGTGCATGGGCTTTGTTGTAATATTTTAACATTTTTAATTGTAATAACTTGTTTTAAATTTCGTTATGAACAACATAACGTATGGCTGAAAGTAC
>CAZGWS010000078.1:0-12118 GCA_964528805.1 uncultured Lentimicrobiaceae bacterium
TGTTCAAGTTGTAGCCCGGCTTCCTTAGTGTCGGCAGCGAGTTGTGCCATATCTTATTCAGCGCAACCCGGATGACTTGATATAAAATATGGTATTTTATGTAGGGCTTTATCTTAGCGCATACATTATCAAAAAGCTTTTTGTAGGTAGCCTGTTAGGTTTATTAACTGGAATTCTTTTACTTCTTTTTATTTCTTTGCTGCAAGAGACCATTTTGTTGGCTCTTTTGAAATTTACTCGAGTAGAGTTCCTGTTTTTTCAGTTCTTATCTGATATTTACGCCGCTAAAAGGAGAGTCTTTCAAACTATAATGTTTTTACAATGCCCGAAAAGTTGGCAAATTTACTGTACGAATATTTTTTATTCTCAACCTTTGTAAAGAAACCAACAATATAGCTAAAATTTATAGCTCACACATTAACAATACAAAACACTATTTACTGATTGCATCATAACCGAAAAACAGCACTGTACTCAATACTGTTTTTGCCCTCTTCTTTAGTATTACTTTAGATTTTGGATATATTTTTACATTCTCACCCAACTTTTTTGCGTGGGATACATCTTTAGTAAAGAAGGAAAAGTTTGAAAAGGAAAACAACAGAAGAAATTATTGACAAAGCGATTCGGGGTAATGCGCAAGCACAAAAGAAGTTATATGATCTGTATGCTTCAAATATGCTTGCACTTTGTATGCGGTATCTTAAAAACAGAGATGATGCTTATGATGTTTTTCAGGAGGGGTTTATTAAGGTTTTAAAAAATCTTCATCAACTAAAAAATAAGGAGACATTGTCATGGTGGATAAAAAAAATATTTATTAATGAAGCATTGCAGTTTATTAAAAAACAAAAGTATACTGACAGCATGAGCATAAATAATTATTCAATTCATTTGCATGCAAGCGGAGAAGAATATGCCGCACTAAGTAAGATGGCTGTAGATGACATTACAAAATTGATTAAACAGTTGCCGGCAGGAATGCAAATTATAATGAATCTGTTTATTATTGAGGGTTTTTCGCACAAAGAAATATCCGGTATGCTCGGCATTTCTGCGGGTACATCGAAATCGCAGTTGCACGATGCCAGGCTATTGCTTAAACATAAAATTATGGCATACAATACGGAATAAAAAAGGGAATATGGATAAAAATTTAGACACAAATCCTTTTGACGATTTATTGCGCTCAAAATATGAAAACGAGCAGACAACGCCGCCAAAAGTACTTTGGGAAAACATCCGTTCGTCTCTTGGCGAGGGTAATTCACATGTTTCGGTATGGACAAAAGCCTATTTGGTTTGGTCTTCTCCGATAATTATCGTTATTACTGTACTCGTTATTGCCTTTTTTACGATTCTTTTTTTAACAAAGAAACCATCGTATAATAGTAATGAAAAGACGGCGGAAATAAAAATACAAAAAACTACTGAAAAGAAAAAGGAATTAGCAAAGAACACTGTTGCTTGGAATCATAATAGAAAAAGAAAGGTGACACTAAAAACCCACTCTAAAGCTGAATTAAATACACTGGTAATACCTGTACAAAAGCAGCCTGCAAACAGCAGCGTTCAAGTTTTGTCTAAGAGTTCCGAATCTGGCATCATACAATCCCAACATAAACAAACAGTGAAAAACCGAATTGTGCACCCTCAACTTAAACCACTGAATGCTAAATCATTACCGCAATATCAATTGCTACAACCCGAAAACGGTCAGTTTGAGTTACCGACAAATGCATTACCCCTTGAGCATTCTCCTGTCCTAAACAACGATATTAACAACAAAAAGAAGGGTCTAAAAACAAAGAATTTATCAACCAACAACCATCGTGTGTGCATAAAAGTTTTTTTCAACCCCGAATTTTCTTTTCGCTATCTTAGTAACAATCTCACCTATGCCTATGCTGATTACAACAAAGCCTACTTCGATAAAAGGGACTTGTACGGCCTTACATACTCTTATGGCTTTAATGTAGCATATAGGTTCAGCCCTCATTTTAGCATTAAAACCGGTGTTGTTATGGCACCCTATTCAATTCGGTTTTCTACCGAAAGGTTTTCTGCCATCAACAATGGCGAATCACTGATATACACATCATCCGGAATAGCAAAAGTTGTCATTCACTCTTCGGACACCATACTTAGTAGTACGCTTTTGAAATCGTCTATAAATCTCTATTATCTGCAGCTACCTGTTGGGGTTCAATATAAAATTTCAAATTACTTTTCTATTGATGCGAGTCTGTTTTTTGAATTATTAACCAGCCACAACCTTAATTGGAAAGCAGAGAATTATCAGGGAGAAATTGATATCTCCACTGAAAACATAAAAGATATTAATAAATTTACAATGGGGATGACACTGGAGGTAGAATATGAAAAATCTATTTATAAAAATTTGTATTTTTCAATTAGCCCCAATTTTTCAATGCATATTCTTTCTATAAACAATAAAAACACGGTAAAATCATATCCTTATTCATTGGGATTACAAATAGGAATTAAGTACTATATTTTTTAAAACAAGCTTATGATAAAACTACCAGTTTATAGAATCACGATTTTACTTTTTATAGTTTATTTAAATACAATTCCTTCAAAAGCTTCAACAAATGACACAAAGATGCGAAACACATCAGTATAGCCGTAAGTTTGAGATCTTATGATTATCATGTTTCTGACTTTATAGAATGTCAAATAAAATATAAAATAAATTTAAACAATTGTTTATAATGAATACATTGGAGGTTCTTAGCACACAACAACATTTCTCTCTTTTAGAAGCTAAAAAATTATTTTTAAATTTGTTAGCTAAAAAAACAAAAGACAATGATGATGCAATGATGGCACTTGCACAAGTTGCATTGGAAACAAAGAAGCTGTTTTTTTATGATGGTTTGACCATGAAAGTTGTTCCTATTAATTCGTCATTTTACTTTTCGAGAAATGAGTTATCACTCATTCATCATTTTATGAGAATGTTATTTATGAAAGGAAGAGAACAAAAATATTTTAGACAAGACATTAGCGCAGAACTGGTCGGACGACTATTCCTAAAACGATTATTAGATATTCAAACTACTGAAAAATATACTCAAAACAGATCGTTGTCGTATCAAACAATTTATTCGCTCATCATCAATGATTTTATTAAAAACATTTTTTCGGAACAAGGAAAATACTATTTTAAGAAGTTGGAGGAGCAAACCCAACCTTTTTAATTTTATATCATCTTTAATAGAGATAAAAAGAAATTTCTATTGTTTCACAAAAATTTTATATCATGAAAAAGAAAAGTTTAATTCTAACGTTTTTCGGGTCAGCATTTCTGTTGCTGTTTATTATGGATGCCTGTAACAAACAATCGGTTCCCAAAATAAAATCTGCATCCCTCTTAATGAAAGCAGTGAGTAGTAGTTCAAATGCCACAGCAACAATACCTGTAAGTGGGGGTGTACTTGATTTGTCGTCTGCCTTTGTAAATATTTCAGCTTTGCATATCGAAGAAAATTCGGGTAATGAAAATCAAAATGAAAAAAGTGGCGGATTAAAAGAGGGTGGCGAAGGAAACGAAGGTGGAGGAAGTGGAATTGACAATGATTCCATTAACAATAATGACACAATCAATGAAGGTAGTGGTAGTCAAAATGAAAATGACAGCATCAGTGATGGTGGTAATGAGTCAGGCACTGCTGATGTGTTGCTTGCCGGTCCTTATCCTTTGAACATTAGTACCGGACAAGCCTCTATTGATCAGGTAAATGTTTACCCCGGAACTTTCAAAAAGGTTAATTTCGATTTTCAAACAAGTAATGAAACCAATTTTTATGGAAATTCTGTTGTAATTAAAGGGCAGTTTAAACCTATATCAGGAAATCCGGTGTCTTTTACTATCGAATCGGTCTTCTCAAGACATGTTCAGTTGCCAATAGCCAATGGAGGTGTTACGGTTACTGCTAACAGCCAGGTTTTAATAGCTATTGTATTCGATATTAATACGTGGCTTGGAAATATTAATTTTGCCGGTGCGCAAGTAGTCAATGGAGAAATTCTCATTAACAGTACTAATAACACAACACAGTTCACAACCTTTGAGACAAATTTGTCGACCAATATTGATGCTGAAGGAGAATAAGCTTATGATGATAGTTGGCTAAATTTCCCTTTTCTAATCATTCTTTCCACAGACCGGACTTAATGGATTTGTTTAATTCTTGTCCGGTTTTTTTATTCTCATATTAGCCTTTAAATTGCAATAAAAATATTAAATGATAGAAATTGCAAATGTAACCAAAGAAAACTTTGTAATAATCTTAAACTGGTGCAAGATACTGTGTTAAAATCTATAATTATTTTCCCAATAGTTTTTTAATTAGATCGCTTCTGCCAAGTTTTTGTAAGTTAGATTTTATCCTATTTTTAAACTCATTTTTATACCAGAAAAAATAAATATGTTGACGTTCTTTTTGTGTTTTGCTCCGAGCCACGAACACGGGTTTTAAGTCATAAGGATTTACGCCCGAGTAATACATAACTGTAGCGTTTGTCATGGGTGTTGGTGTAAAACTTTGAACTTGTTCAAGTTGTAGCCCGGCTTCCTTAGTGTCGGCAGCGAGTTGTGCCATATCTTCTTCGGTGCAACCCGGGTGACTTGAAATAAAATATGGTATTATCTGCTGTTTTAATCCAGCTTTTGCAGATATTGAAAGAAACATTTTTTTAAATGAATGGTATAATTCGAATGATGGTTTCCGCATAATTTTTAATACATTTTCAGATGTATGCTCGGGTGCAATTTTAAGTCTGCCTGACACATTTTTTGTAATCACGCGAGTTAAATATTTATTTAGATCATCACCACCTTTTTTATTGCGTTCTTTCATCAAGATGTCATATCTAATTCCACTACCTATCGATACTTTTTTTATCTCAGGCAACGCTTCAACTTCATCATAAAGCTGCATCAAGCTATTATGAGATGTGTTTAGATTGAAGCATATTTTTGGAAAAATACACGAAGGTCGTTTGCATTTGTCGCAAATGCTTAAATCTACACCTTTCATGTTGTACATATTTGCTGATGGACCGCCGAGATCGGTAAGTTGTCCTTTAAAATCAGGTAGTTGTGCTACTTTTTTAACTTCTCTAACTATCGATTGCTTCGATCGTGATGACACAAACTTACCTTGGTGTGCCGAAATAGTACAAAAGCTGCATCCTCCGAAACACCCTCTGTGAATATTTACCGAGAATTTAATCATTTCATAGGCAGGGATTACTCCTTTGTTGCGATATTTAAAATGAGGCATTCGTGTGTATGGAAGATCATAAATTTTATCAATTTCTTTTTCTTTCAGAAAAGGAATTGCAGGATTAACAACAAGGAGTTCATTGTTGATTTGTTGAACTAATCGTTTTGCATACACCCGATTTGACTCAATCTCGATAACTTTAAAATTTTGGGCGAATACAATTTTATCTGCCAAGCACTCAGCGTGTGAAGCAATAAAAGCCGTATCCCAATTTTTATTAACAGGAATATTAGCTTTGGAGCTTACTAAAAATGCTGTTTGTGGAATTGTGTTCAGCTTGTTAAATGGCACTCCCTTTTTTAGTAATCGTACTACTTGTGTAATCGGTTTCTCACCCATTCCATACACAAGCAAATCAGCTCCCGATTGCCATAACATACTTGCTTTAAGTTCGTTTTTCCAATAATCAAAGTGTGTAAACCTACGCATTGAGGCTTCAACACCACCAATAATCACAGGAGTATTTGGGAAAATATTTTTTAGTATTTTTGTATAAACAACAGTAGGATAATCAGGGCGATAGCCTGATTTATTACCCGGTGTATATGCATCATTGGATCTGATACGACGATTTGCAGTATAGTGGTTGACCATCGAATCCATTACACCTGCAGAAACACCAAAAAATAATCGAGGCTTACCGAGTTTCTTAAAATCACGAAGATCATCACGCCAGTTGGGTTGTGGTACAATGGCAACTTTAAGTCCTAAGTCTTCAAGAACACGTCCAATTACAGCCATGCCAAACGATGGATGATCGATATACGCATCACCTGTAAAAAGAATCACATCGAGCTCATCCCATCCTCTGTCTTTTACTTCTTTTGCCGTTGTTGGAAGCCACTGCTGTCTGTCTATTTTTTCCATAGTTTAATTACTCACTATAATTAAATGTGTAAATCTCCTTCAAATACAACATGTGCAGGACCTCGTAGCCATATATTTGTAAACATTTCATTTTCTGTATCATAGATAAAGTCTACGGTAAAATCTCCACCTTTGGTATTAATATCTACTCTTGTTTTTCCGGTACGATAAAAAGCTGCTATGGCAGAAGCAGTTACTCCGGTTCCACACGAGAGGGTCTCTTTTTCAACGCCTCGCTCGTAAGTTCGTACAAATATGTCATCACCACGCAACTCAACAAAATCAACATTGGTTCCTTTTCGTGCAAATGGTTCGCTTTTGCGGATGGTTTTGCCATCGGTGGTAACATTAACACCAGCAACATTACTAACGAATGTAACATAATGAGGTGATCCTGTATCAAGAAAGTAATAGTCGTTATTCTTTTCAACAAAATTAACATTTGCCATATGCAAGCTTACATCATATTCCACCAAAGGTATTGTTTCAGCCTCAATTACTGCTTCATGTACGCCATCATATGCTTCAAAATTTATTTTCTTTCCTGTAATGCCAAGCATGTAAGCATAGGCAGCAATACATCGTCCACCGTTACCACACATACTGCTTATTTTACCATCCGAATTGTAATACATCATCTTAAAATCATATTCTTCAGAGTTGGCTAACAACATCAACCCGTCGGCACCAACGCCAAACCTTCTGTTGCATAGTTTATTTATTTGCACAGAGCTTAGCGTCAAAGCATTACTGCGACCGTCGATGATGATAAAATCGTTGCCATTACCATGAAATTTATAAAAATGAATGTCCATAAATTTAGTATTAGGATGAAGTTTTGATTTAGCACAAGCTTACAAAGGTATTAAATACAGATTAATATAGCATAAAACGCTATAATAAGAATTTGATTATGTATTTACTACTATATGTATGAGGGGGTTTAGTAAAAATTTATATTTAACACTTATTAACTTATCATATAAAATTTTATTAAATAAAGTAGCGTTGTATCGTAATAAACATATTGGATAAATGAAAACAATATTAAAATCGCAAAACTTTTATAGTGGGATTGCAGGTGCATTATTAGTATTACTTGTATTGTTTATTGTAAGAGAGTACAAAAGTGATAAGCAAAATATAATAGTTGATACTACCGGAAAGCAATCGGTCAAGCAAAACACAACGCCACAGGTTTATAGGGCAAGTTACTCACCTCAACAGGCTGTTGATTTTACGTTTGCTGCCGAAAAATCGATAAACGCTGTTGTACATATAAAAACGGAAACCATTTCGAGGACGAATTCGTACAACAACTTTTTTGGTCAGTTTCAAGAATATTTACACGAGCGACAACCTCATCAAAATAGTTACGTGGCTTTTGGGTCTGGTGTTATTTTATCGCCAGATGGGTATATTGTTACTAACAATCATGTTATTGACGGAGCCAGTAAAATTTCAGTTACTTTTAATGATGAGCGTGAAACAGAAGCTGTGGTTGTGGGTGTTGACCCAAATACTGATTTAGCGTTGATAAAAGTTAATGAAACAGATCTTCCATATTTAACTTTTGGTAATTCTGATAAGCTTAAGGTTGGTGAATGGGTACTTGCAGTTGGTAATCCTTTTAACCTCAACTCAACGGTTACAGCCGGCATAATAAGTGCAAAGGCTCGAAATATAAATATATCGAGAAAGCAAACTATTGAATCGTTTATACAAACGGATGCAGTTGTTAATAGAGGTAATAGTGGGGGAGCTTTGGTAAATACTAACGGTGAACTTGTGGGGATAAATGCGGCAATAGCCTCGCATACCGGAGTGTATGAAGGCTATTCATTTGCGATTCCTGTAAATATTGTCAAAAAGGTAGTTGCAGACCTAAAAAAATATGGCGAAGTTCAGATGGGATATTTAGGTGTTCAGATACAGGATATTGATGCTGAATTTGCAAAAACGATAAATTTGAAAAGTACCGAAGGCGTGTATGTGGCAGCTGTTGTTGAAAATAGCGGTGCTGCTGATGCCGGTATAAAAAAAGGAGATATTATTATGGATGTTAATGGCATTGCAACTAACAGCTTATCATCCTTATTGGGAATTGTGGCGCAATACAATCCTGGTACAGTAGTAAATGTAAAAATTAACCGAGATAATAATTTAAGTGATTATGATGTTATATTAAAGAATAGGAGTGGAAATACTGCTGTTGTGAAATCGGGTGATGAATTCACAAACGATATGCTGGGAATAGAGTTGCAACAAGCAACAGTTGATGAACTTAATGAGTTGGGTATTGCCAATGGGCTTAGGATTATAAAGATTCATGATGGCATGCTTAGTAATAGTGGTATTCAGGAAGGGTTTATTATTACCGATATTAATGGTATTAAAGTAAACTCGGAGCAGAATTTAAAAACGGCTTTAAGTAAGTCGGAGCGGAGAGTAATACGATTAAAAGGGGTATATCCCAATGGTGTAAAAGTTGCCTACGAGTTTATGTTTTGAGTTTTAAAAAATAATGATCGTAAAATCTTGTTATTTAGAATAAATATATGTAAATTGCGTGTCCTTTTTGTAACTCAGGCAGTTTTATTCAAAATAAGTAAAAATATATGAGACAATTAAAAATAACTAAATCAATAACCAACCGTAATACTGCGTCTCTTGATAAATACTTACAAGATATTGGTAGAGAGGAGCTTATAACTGCTGAGGAGGAGGTGGAATTGGCTCGTAGGATAAAAATGGGGGATAAGATAGCGTTGGAGAAGCTAACGAAAGCCAACCTGCGTTTTGTAGTGTCAGTATCGAAACAATACCAAAACCAAGGTTTAAGCTTACCTGATTTAATAAATGAAGGTAATCTTGGATTAATTAAAGCTGCGGGCAGATTTGATGAAACTCGCGGGTTTAAGTTTATATCGTATGCAGTTTGGTGGATAAGACAATCCATACTTCAGGCTTTAGCAGAACAATCACGAATAGTGAGGCTACCTTTAAATCAGGTTGGATCCATTAACAAGCTTAGAAAAGCATCTTCAAAGTTAGAGCAACAACTTGAAAGACCTCCATCAGAAAACGAGATTGCTGACGAACTTGAAGTTTCTAATCATAAAGTTAAAAATACCATGAGTATTTCAACGAGATATGTGTCGATGGATGCTCCTTTACTTAGTGATGAAGATGCTAAATTTCTCGATTTTTTTGTCCCTACTGATGTTGAGGATACCGATGAGCCGTTGTTAAAAAAATCGTTAGGAGATGAGATACAACGTTCGTTGGGGACTTTAGATAAAAAGGAGAGGGATATAATAAATATGTACTATGGTATTGGCAAAAACCACAGTTTAACCCTTGAAGAGATTGGCGCAAAATTTGACTTAACTCGCGAAAGAGTGAGGCAGATTAAGGAAAAAGCTATACGCAGATTAAGGCATACGTCAAGGAGTAACTTGTTGAAAGCATATTTAGGTTAGTGATTTGGTGTTAATGTGCGTGCTGCAATCTCACACCAACAACGGGGGGTGCGACTTATCGATAGAACCCCATACCGGTACACATTTGTAATACTTGCAAATTAATATTGCAATTATACCAATGAATTCAAAAACTTCGACAGCCTTGTCTTTGACGCTTTCTTATCAAAGACTTGAAAATTATGAGCTTTCTTTCAAGCCCTAAGTATTAAAGATCAATTGGTTATGCAATAGTCTCATATTTATGTAAAGGAACTGTGAAAAGGGCATTAGTAAGTGCCGGGTTTATGATAGAAAAGCTACCCGGATCTCCCGGGAAAAGAGAATATTTAAGAGTTTGGAATAGCTAACTGGCTAAAAAGTAGCTATTTGTCGTAACCATTCAAAAATTGCAACCGTAAGAGCATGTGTTACATTTAATGATGATATTGCCCCGGGTATCGGTATATAAACTTTGTGGTTGGCTTTAGATAATACTTCATTGCTAATCCCATATACTTCATTACCAACAATAAAAGCTATTTTTTTAGGGAAATTAAATGAAAAAATATTTTGTGAATTATTACACGTTTCTATAGCGACAATTGTATAATCATCCGGTATTAAGGCAAATAATTCCTGCACTTTAACAATCTTCCAGTTCACCTTTGTTGATGCGCCTGATGAGGTTCTATCTATTTTATAATTCTTAAATTTTTTATCTTCATCGTTAACAAAATATGTATTAATAGCACCAATATTTGCAGATAGTCTAAGTATTAGCCCCATATTTTCGGGTGTTCTAATATTATCAGCAATAATTATTGGGCGAGATTTATCTTTCAATATGCCGGCAGTATGTAGTTTAGAAAATAATTTAACCGATGAAACTATCATAATTGATTTGGTATTTAAATAGTGCTATTTTTTACTAACTTTAACATCAAGTGCATCTCTAAGTGTATTCCCCAGAGTCATAAAAGCTAAAACAAGAATTATTATTGCAATACCCGGAATAATTGCAAGATAAGCCGAATCGAGAATAATAAAACTATAGTATTCCTTAATCATGCTACCCCATGATGGCATAGGAGGCTGAATACCTATACCCAAAAAGCTCAAACCTGCTTCAATTAGTATAGCTGCAGCAAAATTAGCTGCCGAAATAACAATAACCGGACTTAGTATATTTGGTATGATGTGCCTTAAAATAATCCTAAAACTAGAGAAGCCTAAGGCAACACCCGCTTCAACAAATTCCTTTTCACGAATACTCATAATTTGACCACGAACAACACGCGCAACTTCTACCCACATTGTCAAACCAACAGCAATAAATATCTGCCAAAAACCTCTACCCAAAGCAAATGTTATTGCAATTACCAATAGTAATGTTGGAATTGACCATACAACATTTATAAACCACATAATAATATCATCAGTTCTACCTCTGTAATATCCGGCAAGCGAACCCAGTAATATTCCTACAATTAGCGAAATGGTTACAGAAATAAAACCAACTGATAAGCTAACTCTTGAACCTATTATAAGTCGGCTTAACAAATCACGCCCAAACTGATCGGTACCTAAAAAATATTGCCGGGTAATAATATTATCCTTAACTATTAACTGCTGAATATTTTGTACCGATTTGTTAACTTTCTTCCCGCTAAGAGTTTTAAAATAAATATCATTATTTCTATCAATAACTTTACCACTAACAGCATACGCTACTTTTACTATGTTAAACGACTCACTCAAACCTATACCGTCCGAATCAAAAATAGTAACATTAATTGTATCACTCCTTAAGTTATAATTAGAAATAGGGATAAACTTGTAATTGCTTTGTGCACCAAAAATTAGTTTTCTTAAAAATGAAGTGTGAATGTATGATTGATCTTTACGAACCTTTAATAACTCAACTTCAAACCCTGGCTTTTGCATACTTATCTCCAGCATCTGATTGTTACACATTGGTGTCGAATCTGGTGTAATTAAATATCCGAGAATTGCAATAATAATTGTAACTAATATAATCACTAAAGATACTACACCTAATGTATTTCTCGCAAAACGCATTAATGCAAGTTTAGATAGTGAATATTCTGATGAAGAAGTGTGTTTGGTTAAAAACATAGGCGTCAAAAGTATAAAAACAATTGATATTGTGCTGCACTTTTAAAATCATTGATAATGCAGCGATATATTTTTATTATACAGTTTGCATTTGCTTGTATAATAAAAAATATCGTATATTTGCAGCCGTTAAAAATGGTGGGTGTAGCTCAGTTGGTTAGAGTACTAGATTGTGGTTCTAGGTGTCGCCGGTTCAACTCCGGTCATCCACCCAAATTTTTTAAAAAGAGGTTGTTTTCACGACCTCTTTTTTTGGTAATAGACCCCAATTGCTATTCTACTTCCCAACTAAAATGGAGAACATTCAATAGGGCTATTTGAGTGTTTTATACCGGG
>CAZGWS010000079.1:0-2862 GCA_964528805.1 uncultured Lentimicrobiaceae bacterium
ATAAATCAAAAATACTGAAAGATGTTTATTTTAATGATAATAGTTTTTGTTCTTGGATATACTGCAATTGCACTTGAACATCCAATAAAAGTTGATAAAGCAGCCTCCGCATTAATATTAAGTGTACTGATGTGGGTAATTTATATTGAAGGGAGCTCGTCAATATTATCTTTAGGATACAGCCATGCCTGGCAACATTTTTTAGAAAGTACCACATTAGCAGATTTTGTAACTCAGAACCCTGAAGCCTCTTTGTTAGAAAAAATGAAGTACTTCATTGTGGATCATGAAATAATCCGTCACTTTGGAGATATTTGTGAAATTCTGTTTTTTCTTCTTGGTGCAATGACAATAGTAGAAACTGTTGACCAGCATGAGGGTTTTAAAATTATTACGGATAAAATTACAACGCTGAATAAAGTAAAATTATTATGGATATTAAGTGTTCTTACTTTTTTCATGTCGTCATTATTGGATAACCTTACTACTACCATCGTTATGATTGCGCTGCTTCGCAGATTGATTGCAGATAAGCATACACGTTGGTTGTTTGCCAGTATGATTGTAATTGCCGCAAATGCCGGCGGTGCATGGTCGCCAATAGGTGATGTTACAACAATTATGCTGTGGATTGGTGGTCAGATAACTGCACTAAATATTATTTTAATGGTGTTCATACCAAGTGTGATAAATATGATTATACCTCTTGCTATTCTGTCTTTCTTTATGAAAGGTAAAATTTCAAGACCTATCTTAGTAGCCGACGGTTCAGCGGGCTATACTACTGCCTTTGAGCGTAGATTATTACTCATAATGGGAGTTGGTGCTTTATTATTTGTACCTGTTTTTAAAACAACCACACACTTGCCTCCGTATATGGGGATGCTTTTTGGTCTTGGCGTAATATGGATTACAACCGAGATTTTACATATTAACAAAGATGTTGACATAAGAAAACGACTGACTATTGTAGGTATATTAAAAAAAGTTGACATGCCAACAGTATTCTTCTTCCTTGGAATATTATCAGCTGTTGCTGCATTGCAGTCGGCAGGGCATCTTGGTTTGCTTGCTAACTATCTTGACGTACACATGCATAATATATTTGCAATAAATACTGTCATAGGCGTACTCTCATCAATTGTTGATAATGTACCGCTTACAGCAGGTGCAATGGGAATGTATCCTATTTTAACTAATGTTATGGTTCACGCATCGGCTGAGCCTGCATATGCAATTCACTTTATTCAGAATGGTGCATTTTGGGAATTGCTGGCATATGCTGCCGGAACAGGTGGAAGTATATTGATAATTGGGTCTGCTGCCGGCGTAGCTGCCATGGGACTTGAAAAAATAGATTTTATTTGGTATATGAAACACATTAGCCTCTTGGCACTTATAGGTTACCTTGCCGGTATTGGTGCTTATTATCTTCAAGATATGTTACTGTTCCACGTTTGATGTTCGAAAATCTTTTGGTAATACATCTTTTCTTTTTGCACTATTTATCTTGTAAAGCTTATAACTTTGGCTGTGTTATGAAAAAAACATCTAATGATGTGTGCAAATTTTATATTGATCTCAGACTAATATTTAAATTGATACATAGCCCGTTACAAAACTAAAAATTACTTACTTTTACAATCTTAATTTTTTAACTATGAAACGTAAAAATGTAATTACCATTTCTGTGATAGTGCTTATACTAATTGCCCTTATATGGTATGTATCAACCCCATCACACGAAACAGGAAACACCATTACCGTTAAGGTTCAGAGGGGTACATTTGTTATTGGAGTAACTACCACCGGGGAGTTGGAGGCACGCAGTAGCGAGAATATTGCAGGTCCTAATCCAAATGCCTTACGAAATGCTCGTATTCATCGTTATGCAATTGAGGATATTGTACCCGATGGTACTGTGGTTGACTCAGGCGATTGGGTTGCCACAATTGACAGAAGTGATTTGCAAAATAAGATCTCAGATCAAGAACTTGAAGTGGAGAAGCTGCAAACACAGTTTGTTAAAACTCAGTTAGATACAACTCTTACTATGAGGGCAGCAAGAGATGACCTTATTAATTTAAAATTTACACTTGAAGAAAAACAAATAATTGTTGACCAATCGAAGTACGAACCGCCGGCAACTAAAAGGCAGGTGAATATAGATCTTGAAAGAACACAACGTACTTTAAACCAAAATGAAGATAATTACTCAATAAAGCATCAGAAAGCTGAAGCTGATATGCGTGAAGTGGCAACAAATCTTGAAAAAGCCAAAAGGGTGCAAAAGGAGTATAATGAACTTAAAAAAGAATTTGTAATTCATGCTCCCAAAGCCGGGATGGTGGTTTATAAACGCGACTGGAGCGGTAAAAAACAGGGTGTTGGTGCCCAGGTAAGTATGTGGGAAAATGTTGTGGCTACTTTGCCAAATTTGTCGGCAATGAACTCACGAACTTACGTTAATGAAATAGATATTAGTCGTGTTCATACAGGGCAACATGCAGAAATACAGGTAGATGCCTTTCCTGATAAAACTTTCTCAGGCGTTGTGTTTGAGGTAGCAAACATGGGTGAGCAAATGCAAAACTCCAATGCAAAAGTGTTTGAAGTTATTATTCATGTTGATGGCTATGATTCAATACTACGACCATCTATGACAACAAAAAATAGTATTATAACCAAAGTGATAGACTCAGCTATTTTTGTTCCCATTGAGTGCGTTAATGTACTGGACAGCATAAATTTTGTTTATATAAATAGTACCCGAAGACAAGTAATCACAGGAAGTACTAACGAAACAAGTATTATTGTTAAAGAAGGACTTGACGAAGGCGATGTTGTATATGTTGTTCCACC
>CAZGWS010000079.1:2962-10740 GCA_964528805.1 uncultured Lentimicrobiaceae bacterium
GTATTATTGTTAAAGAAGGACTTGACGAAGGCGATGTTGTATATGTTGTTCCACCAGATGGTGCTGATGAATGGTCGATAGTACGTTTGGATAAAGATATTATTAAAAAATACAAAGAGCTGAATAAAACGAAATCTAAAAATGACATGTCAACGCCACATGATAATAATGATAAGAAGAAAAAACATAGGCGTATGAGAAAACAATAGAATATTTATTTGTACTTAGTTGATATTCACTCATTAATAAATTAGCAATTGGAACGATATTTCTTAATACTTTCTATTTCTCTTGAAGCTGTATTTAATAACAAATTCAGGTCGATATTAACTGCCCTTGGTATTATCTTTGGCGTGGCAGCCGTAATTGCCATGCTTGCAATTGGAAATGGTGCTAAGCAGGAGATATTGGATCAGATAAAACTTGTAGGACTTAATAATATTATCATCACACCAAAGGATAATTCCTCAAAGGGTAACTCTTCGGATAGCGATGATGAAGAAACTAAAAGTAAGAGTAATAAGTTTTCTCCCGGTCTGAATTTAAAAGATGCTGAAAATATTCTTGCATCTTTGCCAACAGTATCAAAAGTAAGCCCCGAGATAGTTTATGAAACTCCGGCTATTAGAAGTGGGAAAAAAATATCGGTTAAACTTAGCGGTGTTACTTCCGATTATTTTACTCTATTCAATCAACATTTAAAAAAAGGTAATGTATTTAATAACAGTCAAATAGATGTAGGTTCACCTGTTTGCGTAATAGGACCTGAAGTCGCTGCTAAACTTTTTCCAAAAGAAAATCCAATCGGGAAACAGTTAAAATGTGGCTCAATATGGTTGAAAGTAATTGGTGTGCTAAAAGGTGTTGTCGTAAGTAAAAAAGCTGAAGAAATAGGTGTTAGTGGATATAATAAAAATGTGTATGTGCCAATTAAAACATTGCTGCTCAGATATAAAGATAGGTCTCTTTTGGGACAGTCATCACTTATGGCAGGAGCCAAAACTTTTTTTGTCGGAAATAGCGTAATAATGACTTACGGAGGAGGTAGCGGTAATGAAGGCGACAACCAATTAAATAAAATTGTTGTTCAGGTAAAAGAAAGTAACCAGCTGTCATCAACTACTAAAGCTATTAAGCAGATTTTAAACAGACGACATCAGGGAGTTGATGATTTTAAAATAACTATTCCGCAATTATTGCTGAAACAAGAGCAAAAAACTAAAGATATTTTTAATATTGTACTGGGAGCAATTGCCGGTATTTCGTTAATTGTTGGCGGTATTGGAATAATGAATATTATGCTCGCAACAGTTATGGAGAGAATACGTGAAATTGGGGTAAGACGTGCCATTGGTGCAACAAAAATTGATATCGTTTTTCAGTTTCTTGCCGAAGCTACTTTTATTAGTATTACCGGTGGATTGATTGGAATACTGCTTGGAGTAATTATGGCAAAAGTAATATCTGCTTCAACAGATATTAAAACTATTGTTTCTGTGGGGTCTATCATACTTTCTTTTGGCGTAGCAGCTTCTGTCGGGATTATATTTGGCTGGCTGCCTGCAAAAAAAGCAGCTACTCAGGATCCGGTTGAATCTTTGAGACACGACTAACCAAAAAGTTTATAACATGTCAATTAAGGATGATGTTTCCAGTTATTGGAATGTTAAGCTAATTTAACATATTGTTAATAATCTGTTAATCAGTATATCTAACTGTCTTATACTTAATTGGTACAATATTTGACACTAACTGAATATCTAAAATAAAATAAGATGTCTGCTAAGTTTATTCAATTCTGTAAAAAGATAAAAAATTATTCCATAATGATTGGAATCTCCGGTTTTTTCATCTGTGCATATCTCCCTATCGAAGCTCAAAATGTATCTAATAATCATAATCCAAACGTTATGCATTTTGGTTACCACAATGGATATATGGATATTAATACTGAATATATTCAACATTTAGATCCGGCGCACCGCACAGTTGTTAATAATTTAAAAAGTACACAAAACGACCTTACATTTTTACTTGATACGGTGTATGTTTATTCCGGATCATCAAGTCCAAAACGATATTCTCATACATATTCTGAAGAAGGTTATCGCCTGACTTCACTATCGGAAGTGAAAGAAAACGAAAATTGGAATTTTCAAAACTACGAGGCATGTACTTATGATTCCGTAGGAAATCTACTCACTTCTTTTTGGCGAGTGTGGTTAAATGGAAGTTTTGTCAATTCAACAAAATATACTTTTACTTATACAACTAACGGTAATGTGCTTACATCGTTAAGTGAGTTATGGGAAAATGGAAATTGGGTTAATGATATCAGAAGTACTTATTTGTATAATACCGCCGGCGATGTTGTTTCTCGTTTACAAGAAGAATGGATTAATGGAATTTGGCAAAATAAATTTAAAGAGCTTTATATTTATGATGATAATTCAAATATGCTATATGCTTATGGCGATATATGGGCTGATAGTATTTGGCATAATGATCATAAAAATTCATATACCTATGATAATAATGGGAATATGTTAACCAACCTAAGTCAGGTATGGGGTATTATAGATTGGCAGAATATTGCATTCCAAACTTACACATACAGTTCCGCTAATAAGCGGTTATCGTACCTCGGTCAGGTGTGGAACGATACGGTATGGATTAATAATCTGCAATCTGAATACACTTATAACGCCTTAGATTATTTACAGACAGGTATTGACGAAGTTTGGGATAGCGGCACATGGAATTATTCCGAAAAAAGAAATTATAATTATTCAACCTACGGCGGTTTAGAGTCATTGTTAACCGAAGACTGGGAGAATTATGAGTGGACTAATTACTCGCTTTCGCAATATAATTACGATGAAGATGGAAATGCTCTAACAGGTCAATACCTTATGTGGGATGGTTCTTTATGGACTCAAAATCAAGATGGAACGTTGGAGTTGTCTTATAACTTCTCAACTCAAACAGAATATTTTTTCGGAAATGAGATAGCAGCATCCTATTCTTCAATTTTAGTTGGTATCAATAAACCTAATGGTGATGGTGCAAGCAATGTAAGCTTTGGACCAAATCCTACAAAAGGCGTGTCAAACATTAAGTTAAAGCTAATTAATGACAGCTTTGTTAATATAGCAATGTATGCTCAAAATGGTACATTTATTAATCAAATATATAACGGAAAATTAAATAAAGGCAATTTTAATTATGCAATCTCAACTTATAATTTATCAGATGGATTATACTTTATTAAGGTTGTTGTTGATAAGAATATTAAAGTTATTAAAGTATTGATTACAAAATAAAAATAAATAAAAATAAATAAATAAATTTAGGACTAATCCAAACCTCTAAAAAATGAAAAAGTCAAGAAATTTTTTCAGTACAGCAATAGTAGCCATGCTACTTTTCGCAAGTACCTCCGCAATGGCTCAAACGCCATTTATCAACTTAATACAACCTACCGAGCCCGGTATTGAGTGGGTGGTCGGCGGAACTTACCTAATTTCGTGGACTGATAATTTTCAGTCAACTACAGATATCTTGCTAAGTAGTGATGGTGGCAGCACCTACACAACAACTTTAGCATTAGGAGTTACCGGTTCTACATGGAGTTGGAGTACATCCGGTCTTTCCATCGGAAGTAATTATAAAATAAAAGTTCAAAGCAGTTCATCGCCCGGATCGTATTACGATGTTAGTACCAACAAATTTGCTTTGGTTGACGGAGTAGCAGGAACCATTACCCTAAATCAACCTACAGGAAACGAATCTATTCCTCAGGGAAGTACATATCTAATTTCATGGAACGATAATATTACTGCTCCCGTTAAAGTTGAGTTGCTCGAAAATAATGTGCTAAAGACTACAATTTCCGCATCTACAACGGGGACTACTTTAAACTGGACTGTTCCAACATCGGGCATTACAACTGATTCTAAAATATACAAAATTAAAATATCCTCTACTGTTGCAGGCTCAACAACAGCACCGGCAATTAGTGGTAGATTTACTATTACTGCAAGTACAGGAACTTTTGTTGAGGTACTTCAACCTAATGGCGGTGAAACCTGGGCTGTTGGCACATCACATTTAATATCGTGGAATGATGATATTGGTGAAGTTGTTAACATCCAGCTTAAAAATGGAAGTACTTATACGGATATTGCTACAGGAGTTTCAGGGTCAACATTTGTATGGAACATCCCGTCAACGGAACCAACAGGTACAAACTGCAAAGTGAAAATAAGTAGTAGTTTAAATTCAAGTATTCACGATTTTAGTAATTCACGATTCTCAATTACAGCTTCTACCGGATCATTTATTAATGTAATTCAACCTAACGGCGGCGAGAGTTGGGCTGTTGGCACAAGTCATTTAATTTCGTGGAATGATGATTTTGCAGAAGCCGTAAATATTAGATTGAAAAAAGGTAGCGTTTACACAGATATTGCTACTGGTGTTACAGGTTCTACTTACGTTTGGAATATACTATCTTCGCAGGCAACCGGCTCAAACTGTAAAGTTCAAATTATTAATACGTTAGATGGAAGTATTCATGACTATAGTGATTCCAGATTCTCGTTAACAGCTTCAGCAGGAACAACAATTGAAGTCCTTCAACCAAATGGTGGCGAGAGCTGGGCAAGAGGTACAAGTCATTTAATCTCATGGAATGACGATTTCTCGGAACCTGTGGACATTAAGTTAATTAAAGGTGGTGTTACTACTGATATTGCTAGTAACGTAACCGGTTCAACTTATGTTTGGGATATCCCATCAACACAAGTTACAGGTGCAAATTTTAAAGTTAAGATATTCAGTACCTTAGATGGCTCTATTAAAGATAAAAGTAATACTCGATTCTCAATTACAGCTTCTGCCGGAACATATGTTGAAGTTCTACAGCCAAACGGCGGCGAAAGTTGGGCGGTAGGAACAACCCACCTTATTTCATGGATTGATGATCTTCCAGAAGCTGTTGACATTAAGCTTGTTAACGGAAGCACAACAACTGATATCGTTAGCGGAGTAACAGGCTCAACATATAGCTGGGATATTCCTTCATCACAAGCAACTAACACTCATTATAAAGTTAAAATAGTAAGTACTTTGGATAATAGTATTTACGATCGTAGTGATGCCAACTTTGCAATAACAGCTTCCACAGGTACATTTATTGAGGTAATTCAGCCCAATGGTGGCGAAAGTTGGGCAAGAGGAAATGATTACATGATTTCGTGGAATGATGATCTTTTTGAAGATGTTAATATTAAATTAGTTAAAGGTGGAGTAGTTACCGATATTGCCGATAATGTTTCAGGATCCACATACACCTGGAGCATACCTTCAGGGCAAGCTGTTGGTGGAAACTATAAAATTAAAATAATTAGTTCATTAGATCCCAATGTTAAAGACTATAGTGATGCTAACTTCTCAATTACAGCATCTTCCGGTACATTTGTTACCGTTATACAACCAAATGGTGGCGAAAGTTGGGCAAAAGGAACAAGCCATCTAATTTCGTGGAATGACGATTTCACTGAAGCCGTTGACATAAAATTGAAAAGGGGAGGTACTATCACAACAATTGCAAGTGGCGTTTCGGGCTCAACTTATACTTGGAATATACCCTCAAGTCAAGCTACTGCATCAAACTATAAAGTTAAAATTTATAGTACCTTAGATGCAACAATTAAAGATTATAGCGATGCTAACTTTACAATTTCAGCCACTTCAATGGTTTCAGTTTATCCTAATCCTGCTAACCAAAATATTACACTTAATATGAAAGTTGTTGATGCCGGCAGCTATACAGTTGTAATGTACGATAGATTTAATAATGCTGTTTTCCAGACTTCAGTCAATCCAGTAATGTCAACTAATTTGACAATACCAACTGCCACATTGCCTAATGGCGTGTATTTTATTTCTGTAACATCAGATAAAATCAGAAGCACACAAAAAGTTATTATTCAACATTAATACCGATTTTAATAAACAAAAAGCCTCCTTTATTTTTAAAGTAACGGAGGCTTTTTTATTTAAAATAACTACAATTTCAATAAATGATTACTCAGACTGAATATGCTTGAAATATTTGTTATATTTGATGCCTGTTAAAGACATCGTTTTTCAATACTTCATAGTAACTAACCCATGTTTATCAATATAAACCCTCATCCGTGCTTGGATCATATAATCGATAGTTATTGGATTGAAAGTAATAGTGATGATATCGTAAGAATTCTTCCTGACGGATCAACAAATATACTTTTTAACACAGGTGATAAGATTACTATTTCCGAACCTGATGGAAACATAAAAACTTTTACTGATAATATAGTAATTGGAGTTCAAAAAATGTACTTCGACTTAATTAAATCTAAAGATACTTATATTATCGGAGTTAGGTTTAAACAGGGGCAAGCCTATCATTTTTTTACAAAGTCGATGGCAGAAATTGCCAATAAAGCTACAAATCTTAGCGAAGTGTTAAACGTGCCTGCAAATTCAATAGACAGCATACTGTCGAAGACAAAAAATACTGATGAAATAACGAAATCATTAAATTATTTCTTCTTCATTAATACCGAAACATTACCAAACACATCTAAAGCGGTAAGCTCTGTTATTAATAAAGTTAAAACCAGCAAAACAAGCCTGTTAATAAAAGACCTTTGTAAATCGGAAAATATTACAAATAAACATCTAATATCATTATTCAACAAAAAAGTAGGATTGACACCTAAACTCCTTTATCGGATTAATAAGTTTTCTAAAGTAATTGAATCCTTAAAAAATAATAAAGCTGATGTAAATTGGTCGCAGTTGGCATTTGAATGTAATTACTATGATCAGGCTCATTTGATTAATGAATTTGAGAACTTCTCGGGACTTACACCAAAACAATATTTCGATAGTGAAAATGCCATGGGATTGCGTGTTATTCTCTAAAATCCTATACCTGTTATAAACATCTGCTTATCATGCTAATAGGTTAATTTATTCCAATACTTTAGATAATAAAAATGTACTTTTGGACACGGATTAACAAAATGTTAACAGTAATACTAATTAATATTTAATACTCCTCTGATTATCAATTGGTTGACTGGAGTATTAAAAGTGCTGAGAGTTTTTATAAAAGAATCTTGGTATGTTTTTTTTTAGTATTATTCATTGTGCCACTAATTGTTGAAACATAATGAAAACTTTTACTAAGTTTTTCACCTTTATTTTTGCAACCGTTTTACTGTTGAGTTATAGTAATAATTCAGTAGGTCAAAATCTATCAAATGAAAATCCTTTTGTGCAAAAGCATATGCAATATCAGTCGATGTATATGATGGCTCAAAAAGTTTTTGAACAGCAGCTCAATCCTCAAAATATTTCATTAAAAAAGAATCAAAGAGAAATTCAGGATGATTTTCAATTTTTAATTGATACAGTATATCTATACAATGTTGAAAATCAGCCACAGCGCTATCTCTATACATATTCTGAAGAGGGATACCGAATTTCTACAGCAATTGACGAAAATATTAATGGAAGTTGGGAACTTAGAACTTATGAGCTGAGTACTTTTGATGATTCGGGTAATAAATTAACATCGTGGTGGCATGAGTGGCAAAATGGAAGTTATATAAATGTTAGCAAAGATATCTACACTTACGATTTAAATGGTAATATGCTAAGTTCATTGCGACAAAATTGGGAAAATGGAGACTGGCAAAATGCATACAGAGGTGCTTTTGTGT
>CAZGWS010000079.1:10840-12081 GCA_964528805.1 uncultured Lentimicrobiaceae bacterium
CGACAAAATTGGGAAAATGGAGACTGGCAAAATGCATACAGAGGTGCTTTTGTGTTTAATACCGATAACAAATTACTATCATATACTAATGAAATTTGGGATGGATCCGATTGGATTAATAATACTTTTGAACTTTATACCTACGACGAGTTTAGCAATATGGTAACAGCTGTTGGAAGCGTGTGGTTAGATAACGCTTGGGTTACCGATACTCAAAACAGTTATACTTACGACGATAACAGTAACATGATCGAAGGGCTGACTGAAAAGTGGCAAAATGGTGATTGGGTTAACTTTTATAAAGAAACATACACCTATAGTACAGCTAATGAACGACTTACTTTTGTAGCTGAAACATGGGACAGCCTTGAGTGGGTGAATAATAATAACATCAGCTACACTTATGATGAGTTGGGCTTTTTAACGCAAGCGGTTGCTCAAATTTGGGCTGACAGTAATTGGGTAAATAACACCAATGAAGAATATGTTTATGCCAATTACGGAGGTTATGAATCGGTGATAACCCAATCGTGGGACTCAACAATGTGGGTTAATGCAACAATGATGTTGAACACTTATGATGAGTTTGGAAATACTACCAATTGTGAGTTTTTTAACTGGATTAACAACGATTGGAATCATACACTTGATGGAGTTTTAGATGTATTTTACGATTATAGCAACGAGTTAGCTTATTATACGGGCTATCTTGCTGATGTTTCGTATAAGTCGATTATTGTAGGCATTAATGAGGTAGCCATAGGTAGTATTAACAGTTTTACATGCAATCCTAATCCTGCAACCGGCTCAACTGTAATTACAACACATATGTTGGCTAATGCTGTTGCAGATATTAACTTATATGATTGTAATGGTAGAAAGGTACAAGCTGTTTTTAATGGAATGTTAGCGGCAGGTAATTATAATTTCACTGTTGTTACACAACAACTTACACCCGGAATATATGTTGTAGTTATGGCAGTTGCAAATGATACACAATATTTTAAATTAATAATAAATAGATAATAAATATTTTTTAACTAAATACTTAAAACGATGAAAAAATTAAATTACTTTTTTAGTTCGGCACTTCTTGCAGTAATATTGTTTGCAAGTGTTACATTAATGGGGCAAAACCCATTTTATATTGATGTCCTTCAGCCTGATAATACCAGCCTTGATTGGGTTGTTGGCGAAACTTACACAATTTCGTGGACTGATAACCTATCGCAACCTGTGGA
>CAZGWS010000080.1:0-12045 GCA_964528805.1 uncultured Lentimicrobiaceae bacterium
ATTACAATAGCTCAAACAAAACCCGATTACCGTAAATTACATTATTTGTCGGAAGAGGAGATGCTAACTCCATTTAATCCTCGTAGGAATTTTACACCTACAGATCCACCTTCAGGAGTTATACGAAATGTAGCCGAATTTGATCAGATGCAAGGTGTACTTGTGCGATATCCTTTTGGTGTACCGATAGAATTAATAAAGGATATGGCTGATTATATTAATGTTACAACTATTGTGGCTAATAGTTCACAGCAACAAACTGTAACAACTACATATCAAAACAATAATGTGAATTTAAGTAACTGCAACTTCTTAATTGCACCAACAGACAGTTATTGGGTGCGCGATTATGGTCCATGGTTTGTTTTTGATGGCAATAATCAACCCGGGATTGTTGATTTTCCATACAATCGACCACGACCAAATGACAATAATATCCCCGGTAAGGTATCAGAATTTTTGAATATCGACCTATATGGCATGGATTTAATAAGTACTGGAGGAAATTATATGTCCGATGGCATGGGTCATGCCGCTTCTACTAACTTGGTTTGGGAAGAAAATCCGAGTTTGTCGCACGATGATATTGCAGGTTATGTAAACGATTACTTAGGTAATGCAACTTATTATGTAACCGAAGACCCACTAGGTGAGTACATAAAACATATTGATTGTTGGGGCAAATTTTTGTCGCCTGATAAAGTCTTAATAGGTCAGGTACCTGCTACCGATCCGCGTTATCAGGATTTTGAAGACGCTGCAGATTATTTTGCCACCAAAATCAGCTCTTATGGCAAGCCATATAATGTGTATCGTGTTTTTACTCCCGGTACTTATCCTAATACACCATATACAAATTCGTTAATACTTGATAACAAAGTGTTTGTGCCTATTACAGGCAGCGAGTGGGACGATGAAGCAATTACATCATACGAGGAGGCAATGCCCGGCTATGAAATTATTGGAATTTATTATGGTGGATGGGAAAATACAGATGCATTGCATTGTCGCACAAAAGGTATTGCCGACTTAGGTATGCTATATATTAACCATGTGCCAACAACAGGATCGGTTGCATACCATCAAAATTACGATATAAGTGCTGATATCACAGCATGTAGTGGTGCGAGTATTTATTCTGATTCGGTATTGGTATATTATAAAATTAATAGTGGTGCATACACATCCACAATTATGCAACTCGACAGCGCAAGTACTTACACGGGTACAATTGAAAATGTAATGCCAAACGATACAGTTTCATACTATATTTATGCTGCCGACGAATCGGGAAGACATGCAACAAGTCCGTACATAGGCGAGCCGGATGCTTTTGTGTTTACAAATTTGTATTTCCCTGTTACCGAAATATCATTTAATCCCGACTCAGTGATATTCCTTACATACGAACAGGTTATTGATGGGATTCCGTTAATAATAGTAAACCAAACTAATGATGCGGTAACCATAAACTCAATTACAGAATTTGGCACAGGCTTTAGTTGGTATGTTGAAGAGATGCCTGTTTTGCCATATAATCTGGAGGCAAACGATTCGTTAACATTAAACATAAAAGTTGATTTTATTGTTAGAGGTGCGCTTATTATCGACTCAATGATGGTGGAAACCAATCTTGATTCGTATAGAGAAATTATTGCTGTTGATGGAGATTTAATTACTAACATTGATAAAGTATCAATTGCAAATAATATAAAAGTATATCCAATACCATTTACTGACAAGTTAAACTTTAGCATCGGTAACGCTAAAGGCAACAAAGCATTAATTCAAATATTTGATATTAACGGTAGGGAAATAATCAACCAAACAAGTAATATTATAACTAACTCTTCAAATATTATTACAGTAAATACTGATAACGACTTTAATACCGGCACTTATTTTTATAGTATATCAATAGGCAATACTACCAAAAGCGGTAAGCTTGTAAAGGTCGAATGATTGTTAGCAATGACAGGTCAAACTATCCAAATGATTTTTAGGAATTAATCAGGATCAATGGTTCGTTAAGGTTTTATAACTCATACTAAATAAAGTACTTACAAGACAAGCGGTAAATAGTTACTATGCTGATAATCAATTCTTTGCGACTTAGCAGCTTTGCAAGAAACAAAAGCTATACGAACTATTGCAGGATAAGTGTTTTAATTAAAAACATGCAGTAAAGCCCCATCATACATTGCATTATACTCAATAAGAGGGTATTGTCCGGTTCCCTGAAAAAGAGCCCCATCTAACAATTGATATAAATTACCATTACATGTATCTTTGGCAAAAGGATAATTGGCACCTACAATTAGTTTAGTGCAATTAAAACCGTTATCATCGCAGCAAGAAAATGGAAAATTTGGTGGCTGACGCTCGTAGGCTTTAAATTCGGTCATTGTTACACGATAAACAATTACCCCACGACTTTCCGGCGGAATATATATACCGGGTTGTTCTTCAAGATAAAGCCATCCTCCCGGTGTGTTAAGCTGCTGATAAATAGTAGAATTAGGATCAATTGTAACATTTATTATAACTTTTGGAATATTAGGATTTACTGAGCCTTTGTTACACGACATAGCAAAAATTAATATTAAAGCTGACAATAGTAGTGTGAATAAATATCTTGTTTTCATCATTTTATTTAATACATAAATGAAAGTCCTATACTAAAATTAAACCACGAATAGTTAGGAGCCTTACTTGTGCCAAAAGCATAATTATACTTTGTGCTAAAGTTAAACCCAAAGTTCCTGAATATACTTGGTATTGTAATTCCAATTTCTGGAGAAACGCCAAAAAGAAATGAATTATTACTTTCTGTTACAACATTATCGTTTGAAACTGCAGTGCCAATGTAATATGTTCCAATACCAATACCGAGGTAAGGAATAAATTTATCGCTTTCAATCATATAATCTGCCACAAACATTATTGGCACAGCTTTAAGTGCATTTTTAAAATGAACTAATGATATAGTGCTATCCGCACCTCCCATAATTAACTCTATTCTGTTTTCGTAAAAGTAATTCAATCCGGTTCGTCCGCCAAGTATAATGTGATGTTGGTAACAATGCTTGTAATCAATATTAAATCCTGAAAACGAAGTATTGCCAACAAAATTTGTCATTGATGCTGTTGGCTTTGACATATCCCACTGAATGCTAACCATGCCGCCACTATTAAATTTAAGCAGGTCGGCAAACTGCGAAAATGCAGAAGTGGAGATTAAAATTGCAGTAATGATTATTAGTATTTTCCTCATGTAATTATCTTTTTATAAAACACGACCTGCTTTTGGTAATTGTTTCATATTGATGACCGGTTTTGACCATGCACGAATTACGGAAGCAACTGTTGTTAAAAAGGTTATCATACCAACTTCTACTTATTCCTGCATTATATTTTGAACGTTTTTTATCAGATAATAGCATCATTTGTTTCGTCCTGTCACTTTGAATTTCATAATGATGATTTACCGCTTCCTCATAATCAACAGTATTACCATCCTGATTAGCAGTATTAACTTCCTTACTGTCTTCGGGTTTTGTAATAATTTCCTTAGCCTTACATCCAGAGATAATAATGGTTAATATCATAACGAAGCTAAAACACAAAAAATAAATTATTCTAAGCATAACCCATTGTAGTTAATCATGCAAATATAATACTTACAACTACTCAGCCAAAAATATTAAATTTTGATATGGATAAATGTAAGCCTTTTATACAGTTCAATAGAAAATCATCAACCTTTTAACAAGGATAATAACTATATCTTGTTGACAATATATATTATATGCGTTTTTCAGCAGATCTTATTTATAATCAGTTGTAGTTATTTACTTTAGTAGTAAATTTGAACAAACAATAACTTATATCATGAATATGGAACTCATTTTTCGATTAAAAATTTATAAAAGCCTGCTCCGGCATCTTCTAATAAATCTAACACAATCTCAAAACCATTATCGCCACCATAATACGGGTCGGGGACTTCGTGATAATTAAAGTTTTTAGTAAAATCGGTTATCTTAAACAGTTTCTTTAAATCAACTGGATTTCGAGCTATTAATGTTAAATCACGCAGATTTGAATTATCCATTGCTACAATGTAGTCAAACTTGTCCCAGTCAATTTTAGGGTTAAATGGTCGCGAGATTGAAGTAAGATTATAACCCCTTTTTACGGCGTGACTTTGCATACGACTATCGGCAGGCTCACCTTGGTGGTAACCATAAGTTCCGGCAGAATCAATTTCAAATTGATCTTGAGCACCTTTATCGCTAACAATTCGGTTAAAAACAGCCTCCGCACTTGGCGATCGGCAAATATTGCCGAGACAAACAAATAATATTTTCTTTTTCATTGTTTTGTAGTGGTATAAGTCAACCCTTTTTATCTGAAAGAAACTCTACAATTTCGTTGATGTAAGCTTCATGAAAATAATCTAAATCTTCTATTTCTAACATATCAAAATAGTAGAAAATACTTCTGGCTTTAAGTAATTGACCTGTATATAGAAAAAGCATATAAATTATTTTGAAATATTGTAACGTTTCATTGAAATCAAATAATTCTACATCCGGATAAATATCTTGTAAATAGTAATTACCGGAAATTTTCTCAAACTCTTTGTATCGGTTGTTCCTGAACAAATAGCCTAAATACATAGATCTTATCCGTAAATTCTCGGCATGCTTTTCCCAAGCATATATTGTTAAGGCATCAGCTTTTCGTTGTTTATTATCATCTAATAAAGCAGAAATCATACAGCCAAGTAAAGTGGGATTATCAGGATGTTGAGCAATAAGAGGTTTAAGTTTTCTAATTGCACTTTTTGGTTTATCGTCATAAAGTAATTGCAGCATATTTAAATAATCTTCTATTTCATGCTTATCAAAATTCTCAATATTATTATTTACAAAATTGTCTTGATCAGGGTAATTAAGATCAAATAACTTTTCAGTAAATTCAAGCACTTCAAATTTTTCTTTATCAGTAAAAAACCTTGTAAACGATAATTCAGCAGTTCTGTAGTATGTCTCAAGTAATAAATTATCGTTTTTATAACTATTCTTAAATTCTTCTTCACTCATATTATCCAACTTCTCCAGCTCCTCTTCAATCCTTTTCTCCATATCTTCATCATAAAGTCTTATCATAAAAATATTTTCATCAAAGTCGTCATCTGCATAATCTAAAGTGTCATCATTAGTAGGAAGGACATAATCAAAATTTCCAATACCTACAGTATCTTCAAGGGTTTTTATATAACCAGCATACGGTTCGTTTAAAACATTAATAATGAGATATGGTTTTCCATTTTTCCCAAAATCCAATTCTATTAACTCAACATTTTCATCATCCTCATCAAGTATAAACTTAGTAGTTCTATTAAAATCTTTATGTGGATTAAATCCGAGGTCCTCGGCATATGCAATTGCCCCATAAATAATATTGTGAGCTAATACATAATCAATAGGAATAAGGTCAATCTCTTCTGATATTTGCTCAACAAATTCACGATATTCAATTGCAGAAAGGTTAAATTTAAAAGTAGTATCCTTTAGTCCTAAACAAAAAATATCAACTAAATATATACCCACAGTAATATTTTTAGTACTGTGCTCCCTAACAATAAGAATATGTGCCAGACCACCATCCTTCCAATCACTATTTACTAAACATTCGCCAATTGGGAGGTTGCGAGATCGAGTTCTGATGTATTTTTCGGGAGATAAAGGCAGCTGAATACTTTTCCTTTGCTTCTTCTTTGCCATTTCTATAGTTTGTTTAATTTTCTGCAAAATAATATAAAAATAACTTTGGATGATAATTCTTAAAAAGATTTGTATTCTTTTTTGTTTGAGATAGCCGGACGGTTAACTCAACTATTAAAAATAATCTTTTGTTAATTATTTAACAATTTTAATGTTTTTAATATTTTTGCAATATAATAATAGCAAATGTTTTGTCATTAGTTTGTAGTTTTGCGAAATAATACTAAGCAAAAAAATACAAATTGTAAAGTTACATCAGATAAATTTTAAATCAATAACAATTAACACAAAAATACATTATGATCAAGCATCTTTCAGAATTTGTTATACTCGCAAAAAATAAGCCTAAACGAAAAATCGCCGTTGCGGCGGCAGCAGATTATCATGTACTCGAAGCTGTTCAAAGTGCTTATGCAGAAGATATTATAGTACCAATACTTGTTGGGAACAAACCTCTTATTGAGAAAATTGCAGACGAAATACATTTTGACATTAGCAATATTGAAGTAATTAATGTACCTGATCCTTACAAGGCTTCTCTAGAAGCTGTAAAACTTATTAGCGATGGAAAAGCTGAAATATTAATGAAAGGGTTAGTGAGTTCGGGACCATATTTAAAAGCTGTGTTGAATAAAGATTTTGGATTACGTACTGGTTCGCTTTTAAGTCATTTTGCCATTTTTGAATCACCATATTATCATAAATTAATTGGCGTAACCGATGCGGCGATGAACGTCAACCCCGATTTATCTGAAAAAATACAAATAATTAAAAATGCCGTAAAAGTATTTCATGGATTAAAAATTACTAATCCTAAAGTTGCAATAATTGGTGCAGTTGAAACAGTAAATCCAAAGATGGAAGCCACAATACATGCTGCAGTTATTTCGATGATGAATTACAGAAAACAGATAACAGGGTGCATTATTGATGGTCCTCTTGCTCTTGACGGTGCTGTTAACAAAGATGCGGCAAAATTGAAAAATATTAGTAGCGAAGTTGCCGGCGATGCCGATTTAATATTAGCACCCGACATAAATGGAGGAAACATACTTTATAAATCATTAAATTTTTTAGGCGGTGCTGAAGCTGCTGCGGTTGTAATGGGTGCAACAGTACCAATTGTACTTACTTCAAGGGGCGACACCAAAAAGAGTAAGTTTTTATCTATCGCTCTCGCTGCTGCAATTGCTTAAACTAATTCTACAATATTATCTTAGCTTGCACGTACTACAGCTATAATATATTTATATAAATATTAATTATTGAAAAATATTCAAAGGACTAAATAAATGGATACTGTATATATATTGGCAATAAACCCCGGATCGACATCCACAAAAATTGCTGTTTATGCTAATACGAATCCGGTTTTTATTAAAACTTTGCGCCATACTGCCGAAGATCTTTCTCCTTTTGAAATAGTTACCGACCAATTTAATTTTCGCAAAGAGTTAATATTAAGCGAAATTGCTGCTGCTGAAATACCTTTGGAGAGCATAAGAGTTGTTATGGGGCGTGGCGGACTTCTAAAACCTGTTGAATCTGGAATTATTGAAGTTAATAAAAAGATGGTATCTGATCTTGAGAGCTGTGCTTATGGCGAACATGCAAGTAATCTTGGAGGATTAATTGCTTACGACTTAGCGCAATCTCTGCCTGATGCAAAAGCTTATATAGCCAACCCCGTTGTTGTTGATGAACTCAATGATATTGCACGGTTATCGGGTCATCCTCTACTACCAAGAAGATCTATATTTCACGCTCTAAATCAAAAAGCAGTTGCTCGCCAACATGCTAAATCTATAATGCGAAAATATGAAGATCTGAATCTAATAGTTGTACATC
This sequence comes from uncultured Lentimicrobiaceae bacterium, assembly GCA_964528805.1. Classification (GTDB taxonomy): domain Bacteria; phylum Bacteroidota; class Bacteroidia; order Bacteroidales; family F082. Next base: position 7,641 of record CAZGWS010000080.1, read on the forward strand.
TTGGAGGTGGCATTACAGTTGGAGCTCATAAAAAAGGTCGTGTTGTAGATGTAAATCAGGGGCTTGATGGCGATGGACCATACTCGCCCGAACGTACGGGTACGCTTCCTGTTGGAGATTTGACAAGGCTTTGTTATAAAGGAATATACACTCAAAAACAAGTCTTGAAAATGATTAAGGGCGAAGGTGGCTTAGTGGCTTACCTTGGTACAAATAGCGCATACGAAGTTGAACAACGTGCTGCAGGTGGCGACAAATATGCAAAGTATATCTACGATGGGATGGCTTATCAGGTTGCCAAAGAAATTGGCTCGATGGTTGCCGTACTTCACTCTGAAGTTGACGGCATATTGATAACTGGGGGGATTGCGCATGATAAATATTTTGTAAATCAAATTATATCATACGTTTACCGTATGGCTCCTGTACATGTTTACCCCGGTGAAGATGAGATGAAAGCTCTGGCAATGAATGGACTCCGTGTTATCAAAGGAGATGTAGTAATTAAAAAATATGAATAATGCCACTTAAGCAACCATAAAAGCAGTAATTTTGTCAGGTACTACAAGAAAATATTTATCAATAGTACGTAACTAATCAATATCCTGAAAAGTAACAATACTATTGATACAAACAGTTTTTATTTAATCTTTGAGTAACTTTGCGCTTCGTTTGAGTAAACGCTAATTATTTACAAATTGTTTATTCCATAAGGAGCTTCTGATTACCTTACAGTTACCATAGAACTGCAATGAAGGTTCAGAGTATCACAGAGAAAACTTATCGCTGATATTGATTTTATTTAATTCTAACTAGTAATAATAAACTTGATCATGAAAAAAATTACATTTTTACTTTCTTTGATAATACTTGTCGTTGTAACAGTTGATTGGGCTGTTAGCGATTCATCAAACACCGAGCGCAAACGCAGGGCAAAAGTTGATACACGTATTGATAACCAAGGTTATTGGAAGAAAATGGCAAAAGAGGGACTTGCCATACCAAACCCCGATGTTGATGTTCCCAAAGCTATTTATACCGGCTCTGCTATTAAAAGTCCTATGGTAGTTACTACTAATTCACCTGATGTTGCTGTTTCTACAAACTCAACACAAAGCGAAAATTCAATTGTTGTCGATCCCAATGACAAGATGATGGCGTTAAACTCAAACAATTCCGGAGGAATTAACGGAACTCCTATATTCGGCGCCAACGATTTATACACGTTCGATGGTGGTGAAACTTTTGATGGTGAAAATGCCGGTGCCGGCGGTACAAATAGTGGCGATCCGGCTGCATGTATTGGTACTGATGGCAGATGGTACGTTGGATTTATTTATAATAGTGGACAGGCTGTTTCATACTCTGATGATCAGGGGCAATCATGGACTAGGGTTCAGGTTACACCAAATCCGGGGTCGATGGCTGATAAAAATCACCTTTGGCTCGATCGCATGGCAGGAAGTCCTTATGAAAATAATTTATATGATGCTTGGACTGATTTTGGCGGTGCTTCCGATGGCGAAATAGTACTTAAATATTCTTCTGATGGGGGAGTTACATGGTCAGACAGGAAAGTGTTAAGCCTTGCTGTTAATGCAGGAAGCCATAATCAGGGAGTTAATGTTCAAACCGGACCTAACGGCGAAGTTTATGTTGTGTGGAGTATCTATGATAGTTGGCCACAAGATGAAAAAGCATTAGGTTTTACTAAATCACTTGATGGTGGTGAAACATGGGATCCGGCAATCAGAATAATTGATAACATTAGGGGTATTAGAAATTCGGGAGTACCTGAAAATATGCGCGTGGCTGGATTTCCTTCTATGACTGTAGATATTAGTAACGGATCAAATAGCGGAAATATTTATGCAGTTTGGACTAATATCGGTGTCCCGGGCGTAAATTCAGGTAACGACCGTAGTGCTTACATGATAAAATCAACCGACGGTGGTACAACATGGTCTGATGCAATACGTATAAACCAAGATCCAATAGGACAGGGTAAGGCAAACTATATGCCTTGGATTACGTGTGACCCTGCCAGCGGAATACTAAGTGCCGTATTCTATTCAAATAGAAATACCCCTTCAAATCAGGCAGAAGCCTGGGCGGCTACTTCAAATACCGCAGGCGAAACATGGGAAGATTTTCAAGTTAGTGATGTTGCTTTTACTCCCGAACCAATACCCGGTCTTGCTTCCGGCTACATGGGTGATTATTTGGGTATTACGGCTAAGGACGGATTAGTATATCCGACTTGGACCGATAATCGTACAGGTAAAGCCATGACATATGTTTCTGTGTTTGAAACGATTAATGTTGTTGCTCCATTTGGTCTTAGTGCCACTACAGATCAGGAAACAGGTGAATGTTCTCTGGTATGGAATTTTACTGGGGGAAGTGGATTTTTAAATTTTAATATCTATCGTGATGATGTTCTTGTGGGAACCTCAACCGATCCTGCTTACCTCGATCAACTTACCAATTATGGCTACTATACATATAAAGTAACTGCAGTTTATAGCGGTAATACCGAGTCATCTGCTACAACATCAAATACTCAATACGGTACATCTACAATTGACATTGCCCCGGAAAGCTTTGTGGCAACAGTATATCCTGAACAAACTGATGAGCAAATGATGAAAATTAAAAATACCGGTGTCCTTGACCTTGATTTTTCATTATCACCATTTTTTGGAAAAACACATCAACTAAATTATGATAAAGCTAAAGGAGGTGGAGATGAATACATACACAAAATAACTCTTGGCAACTTATTTAATACATCTGCCAGCGACTATTATTCTGATTATTCAAGTATGTATGCAAGCATAAAAACAGGACAATCATATCCAATTGAAGTTATCAGTAAAAATGCTTACGAAGGCGATCAATGTAAAGTTTGGATAGACTGGAATCAAGATGGTATTTTTAATGAAGAGCCCTTCGTGCTAAACGATGATTCACAATTAGGTACTTTTACAGGAACTATTGATGCCCCAAAAGGAAGCAAACAAGGGACAACGCATATGCGCATCCGCTTATCAGGTACCGGTAGCCTAAATGCCTATGGTAACACCAAATATGGTGAAGTTGAAGATTATACTATTCTTATTGCCGACTGGCTTACCCTTAACCCTAATGAGGGAACAATTGCGCCGGGTGATTCGCTTATGGTAACTGTAACTTTTGACGCTACTGCAATGTCGATAGGTACTTATGAAGATGCGGTTAATTTTGTAACAAACGACATTAACAATCCAACATATACTGTTTCATTTACAATGAATATTACTGATATGCAACTCACAGCATTTGCTGATCCAAGCGGTATATGCATTGGCGAAAGTACTGATATACATGCCGTACCAACCGGAGGAAGCGGTAACTATACTTACTCATGGACATCAATACCTGTGGGGTTTACATCAACAGATGCAAATGCAACTGTTACACCTGATGAAAATACCGAGTATTTTGTATCAGTATCTGATGGGCTCTTTACGTTGGATACATCTATTTTGGTTTCAGTTTACCAACAGCCCGTTGTTGACCTTGGCGGTGATCAAATTTTATGTGGTGAAACACAACATAATTTAGATGCCGGCAATGACGGAGATACATATTTGTGGTCAACCGGTGAAACCTCTCAATCAATTGTTGCTACAGGATCAGGCGAAACTATGTTCTGGGCAGATGTTACCAATGCAAATGGGTGTTCAGCAACAGATACCGTTTATCTTAATTTTGCTGCAATACCCGAGGTAAATATTGGTGCTGATACTACTGTTTGCGGTAGCGTAAGCTTAACGCTTAACGCAGGAACCCCAGGCTCAACTTATTTGTGGTCAACCGGAGAGACTTCACAGTCAATTGTTGTTGACACTACTTATTTTGGCTATGGTACTCAGGACGTTAGTGTTGAGGTAACATCTGAGTATGGTTGTGTTAATAATGATTCAATTACTATTGAGTTTAAAAATTGTACAGGTATTGATGAGAATAATTCAGTAACAATGAGTATTTATCCTAATCCTTCAAACGGTGTATTTAACATTAAACTAATTGGTAACATTAATCATCCTGTGAATATTAAGGTTGTGAATATTGTTGGCAGAACTATATTAAATATTGATAACATTGAAGTGTTTGGAACTCAAACTAAGAAGATTGACCTTAGCAATTTTGCAGATGGTAGTTACAATATCATTGTAACAAGCAATGGGGTTTCAACTATTGGAAAAGTGGTATTAAGAAAATAAATAATGCATCTTGCATGTTATAATTGGTGTCTCCAAGAATATCAGTTGACCTTGAAAGGTCAACTGATATTGGTGTTTTCTTATATATAACTAAAATCTACTGAATAGACACATCCATAACATGCCACATAAATAAT
>CAZGWS010000081.1:0-11981 GCA_964528805.1 uncultured Lentimicrobiaceae bacterium
AGTCAAATTTGAAGGTGGTTCTATTTCTTTTTCTTCTTCACACTAACTTTCTTTTTCTTCTTTTTTTTCTTAGTCAAGTATTCTGAATCGTTTATAAGTGTTTTCCAATCGGAATGTGACTCGTTAGAAAACTCTATAGTTTGTAGGTATTCGTTATTAGTAATACTTAGTTTTGATACAGGTTTTTCTAAAAAGTCTTCAATATCTGTCAACATTCCTTTTTCATCTTTGCTGCAAAATGAGATCGCCTGTCCCTTTTTTGATGCTCTGCCGGTTCTTCCAACACGGTGTACGTAATTTTCTACCTGATCAGGAATATCGTAATTAATTACAAAGTCAACATTAGGTATATCAATTCCTCGAGAGCTGACATCAGTTGCAATTAATATTTTATTATCACCATTTTTAAAATTATTTAATACCGTAAACCTGTCATCTTGGTCTTTATCTCCGTGTATAGTCTGACTAATAATATTTACCCTTTCCAATGCTCTCAGGACTCTTTCTGCACGGACTTTAGTCCTTACAAAAACCAATATTTTGCTCTCAGGATTTTCTTTAATAATACGCTCTAGGAAGAATCTTTTATCATCCATTTCAATAAATGCCACAGCGTGATCAATATTTTTAGCTACAGGATCTTTTGGAGAAATATGTATCCGTATTGGGTTGTTAACCAACGAATAAGCAAGCTTCTTTATCTTGGCGTCAATGGTTGCCGAAAAAAATAGGGTTTGGTGTTTTCGCGGGACAAATTTTATTAAATCATGAATATCCTTAATAAAACCCAAGTCAAGCATATGGTCGGCTTCATCAAGTACAATTGTTTTTACTGTGTTAAGTTTAATGTGTTGCTGACTTACTAAATCAAACATCCTGCCGGGTGTTGCAACAAGTATATCGACACCTTCGGTCAGGCTCTCAATTTGAGGATCCTGTGCAACACCTCCAAAAACAGGAAGCGTAACTACTTTTGTGGATTTGCAAATATCCTGAAATACTTCTGAAATTTGTATAGCAAGTTCACGTGTTGGTTCTAACACAACGCATTGGATGCCCGTAACTTTGTTTTTATTAATCCGTTTGTTAATTATTTGTATGATGGGGATGGCAAATGCAGCAGTTTTGCCTGTGCCTGTTTGGGCAATAGCAAGAACATCCTCACCTGCAAGAATAGGAGGTATAGCTTTATATTGTATATCAGTTGGTCTGCTGAAGCCCATGTTTTTAAGGTTCCTTTTTATATCAGACGCAATTCTGTAATCTTCAAATCTCATTTACAGGTGGTTTATTTTTATTAGGAATGGGTTATTTTGTTCATTTCTTGTTGTTCATTATATCTTTAACAAATGTTGTCATCTCACTAAAGACAATCTGTCTAACAGCTTTTTTGCTAAGAATTAAATCATGAATCCCATCTTTTATCTCAATCTTTGTTACATCGTTGCCAATAACATCTGCATACTTACTTATATCTTTTACATCTAAAACTGAATCAGCCGTGTGCATCGATTCATTATAGTCTCCCGGAAGTACACTTTTTGATGAGTACATTACCAGAATCGGACATGCAATGTTAAGCCCGCGTTGAAGTTGCTGCTGAGCATAGTGTATTGCAGCAACCCATCCAAGGTTAATTTTAAAACCAAGTATCGGTTTGTAATCAAGATTAAAATCCCATTCGCCTTTATGTTTTTTATGTAAGCTTTTTGGATATCCTTCTTTTAAGCCGTCCGGCGATGGAATGTTTGGGAATTTACTGCCAATAAACGCACTAATAGGCAAAATTATTTTTTTAAACCATACCGGTTTGTTAATGTCAAAAAACGGACTGTTTAGCATAAGGGCATCAATAATTTTATCATTACGATGATTATCAGCATACAATGAAGCAATTAGTCCGCCTGTTGAATGCCCCATTAAAATAAAGAAAGTATTCTTATCTTTATTTTTTATTATGTCAACAGATATGTCAATTTCTTCAAAATATTCAAAAACAGATAATACCATATTTGGTTTTTGATGGGGTAAGATTGATCGACCATATTTTCTTAGATCAAGAGCATAAAAATTGATACCCAGATCGTTAGCCCAGTTAGCCAAATTATTTTGGTAGAAATAATCAACAAACCCATGGATGTAAAGTATTGCTTTTTGCGACTTCTGTTTTGCTTTTCGTGATATAAGTGTTGCTTCTACCTTGCCTTCATAATCGTCTTTAAGTTGTAATTTTTGGATGCTAAACCCATGTTCTTTGTCCCAGTTCATAGTTTTATGTTTGAATTTTTACAAAGGTAACTAATTTAGCGGATTTAATTTGCAAATAGTGGAAAGCGTTATCATAGAACTTGCACCAAATTGTAAATATATTGATTATTACGTTGTAAACCTATAGATTAACAACAACGTAAAAATCATTATATATTTTTGGAATATGGTTTATGCCAAAGTTTAGTAAAACCAATAGAATATTTTTTACCCTAAATTACAACTGAATATCGCTTACACCACTTTACCTTACCACCAGATTCTCTCTCATTTTTATTTCCCCTAAAGCAACCTCAATAATGTATATGCCCTGCCCATCTATATTGTTAGCCCCGAATAAATATGATATTTTCTCGTAAATAAAAGACCTGAAGTTTCGCATATCCTTTTATATGATTAATAACAATAGTTCGTGTAGTTTTTGTTTCTCGCAAAGCCGCTAAGTCGCAAAGGATAGATTGTTAGTATAGTAGTTATTTACCGCTTGTTTTGTAAGTACTTGATAAAGAATGTGTTAAAAAACATTAACGAACTATTGATATAGAAATGCAACAACAATATAAAGCAAACAACTTTTTGATTTCAAGAAAAAATAATTACATTTGCAATTTAGAATAATTATAAATAAAAAACTTAAATCATGAAAATTAATAGATACGTTGACATTTCAACAATTGACAGAGAAGCAAAAAAAGATTACATTGATCGTCATTCGCCATTTGTGCATTGCGAAAGCAAAGTCGGTATCGGTGAGAAATTTTCTGTTAAGGTTAAATTAGGTGATGAATATACTCATCCTGATGATTTTGACCATTATATTGCATATGTGCAGTTATGGAATGGTGAGTTTATGCTTGGGCAGGCTTCGTTTGCTCCCGGAACTCTTGGAAATGCCCCTGGGCATGTTGAGGTTGACTTCCACATTGTGCCGAAGAAAAATATGAAATTAACAGCTATGGCTTTTTGTACAAAACACGGTTTATGGCAGAGTGATGAAGTAGCTGTTGAAGTTGGGTAGCAGAGCAAGTCGCTCTATCTTCCAATTCTCATGCAATATAAATAATAGTAACCCTTACAAATAGTTATTATATGTTTTCGACAATATTTATAAAGCTATGTTGGGGAATCTTCCTGTCGTTGGTTCAACTTTAAACAATAATGGAAATTGTAATACCTTTGCAGGTAATATCTAATGCCAAGGTGTTTATGTTCTGTGAACCAAATTTCCAGTTGTTTTTAACCATTAACAGCCGGTAGGGCAGCTTGGCTTGCAGTAAATGTTGAATTTTACATAATGAAGAATCCTTTATCGTACTGTGGTCAAATACTATTTCTAACTTATCAAAGTTGACTGTCTTGACTTTGTTTAAGGCTATAATAAACTGTAACATTAACTTTAAAATGATGAGTTTTCTTACAGGTACTATATACTTATGATTTACTGTAACTTTCTTTGTACCTTTTTCGTCATAGACGAATATGAATGATAATTACACATGTTAAATGACCATAAGAGAATATAATAATTGTGTTGATGAATTTTCGGATGGAATTTACAGATTTATCCTTAAAAGCCTCAGAGAACCTGATATTTCGCATGATATTGTACAGGAGTCGTTTATGAAACTGTGGGTAAAGCGAAAAGATGTAACTGCTTCTAAGGGTAAGTCGTACTTATTCACAACTGCCTATCATACAATGATAGACCATATAAGAAAAAATAAATTTAATACACCGGTTTACAATCTTGAATATATTGAAGAAGAATCGATTACAAATTATAGCGATCTTAAAGAAATTCTTAACCTTGCTGTTAACAAGTTACCCGAAATTCAACGATCCGTTATTTTACTTCGTGATTATGAGGGCTATTCCTATGCGGAAATTGGTGAGATAACGAAACTGAATGAGTCGCAGGTGAAAGTTTATATTTATCGTGCACGAACATCTTTAAAAAAGTTTATAGTAAGTCCAGAATTTATTATTTAATTATGAAAACCAATATTAACATAAACAGACTTAATTACGAAACATACGTAATTGACTATCTTGATGGCAAACTGAATGCAGTTGAGAATGCTTGTTTTATTGTTTTCTTAGAAAATAATAATGATATAAAAGACGAGATAAACAACATAGATGATGTTAAACTTATTCCTGACGATGATATATTTATTGGTAAAAGTAAGTTGAAAAAGATTCCGGTTACTTTTGTTGACGAAATAAATGAAGATAATTATGAAGATTTTTTTATAGCGAGTAGTGAGGGCGATCTGAGTGTAGAGCAAAGTAACAGTCTTACTCGTTTTCTGGGTGTCAACACAGGCTTGGTAACAGAATATAATATTTATGGTAAATTAAAAATTCAGCCTGTAGATATTTCATTTCCTGATAAAAACTTGCTAAAACACAAACCTAACATAATGTTAGTCAGATATTTGTCGGTTGCAGCTACATTACTGCTGTTATTGGCATCATGGTTTTTTATAAACCGGCAAATCCCTACACATAACCGTGATATTGCTATCATACACATTGTATCACCTCGAAGTCCTCTACCTTTGCTATCTTCCAATATTATAAATAACATTGATAATAAAAAGCACCAAACAATTGTAATTTCGGAACCTGTAAATTTGAAATTTGCAAGTAACAGCGTTGTTGCAGAAGGTCATAGAAAAGTGGTACTCATTGCTCCAATATTAAACCGCACTTTAGATATTGAGTTGGTAAACCCTTACGATTTTGCTAAACTTGTTAACCGGAATGAAATTAATAATAGCTCAACTAATGACGAGATGGCAATGGATAACATAAAGCATAAAAAAATCAATAGCAGATTGTTAGCAAAAGTTTTCAAAGCACAAATATTAAAACTCAAACATGCTATTAAGATTAACCGGACAAATCACCAAAAGTTAACTGACCCAACTTACATAAAAGTATTAGATAAAAGTTTGATGGTTTTTAATACTATTACAGGTAGTCAAACACCTACTGTTAAAACATACAATGGCGATGGAGAGCTTACCGGTTACCAAATTGAAGGGCGTGAGTTATTGTTAAACAGGCATGACGGAAGCAATCTTACACAGTAAATTCTACTCAAATTCCTTAGGAACACCACAAATCATTACAAAATTATTCTTGTTCGACTTATTCCTGTACTGATGTTTTTCGTTGGGCATTACAAGGGCAAAATCACCTTTGTTGACGGTAGTCTTTTCTCCTTTTTCGTTTACAACATAGCCTTCGCCTTCAATTACATAGTTCATGTGTTCGTAATTATGCTGATGATATGGCGTATAACCATCAGGAGCAAGGGTAAATACCCGATACGAATAAACCGGAGTACCATCACTTTTTGATAATGGTATTTGTTTTGATGCACCACTGGCACCAGCCATCGCTACTTTACTTTTAGCAACATCTTTTAATGATATAATTTTCATGTTATTTTATTTGTGGTTTTTTATGCTGTTAATAAAATCTTTATCGGTATAAATCCAGAATAATGGTTGCCATCTTTCAATACCGTTAAAATCAAGTCGTCGTGCAATGGGAGCAATGCCAATAACTTTTTTTTCAAATTGCAAGTTTTGTTTGTCAATGCTCCACTCTTCCATAAAACGCAGTCGCTCAATATCGTGTGGCAGTATTTGCCTTATTATCATTGTGTCAAATGTTTCATACGGAGGTGTGGTTCTTGTCATGGCAACTACTGTTGTATCGGCAAAAATATCTCTGACTTCATACTTGTTTATTGAATCGTTAAAATAATCGTAGGCTTGCCATTTGCCCGATTTTGCCCCGGCGATTATTAAATCAACGAGCTTATCGCGCTGTGGACCAACCAAATTTTGTATCCACCAATCGTAATCAGGGTTAGGACTTTTTATATTAACATCGTATTGTATTTTCTTAGTAATAATCTCTGTGCTATTATTATGGCATGCCATCTGCATAAGCAATGCAAGCAAAACTAATATATATAAACTGTATTTCATTATTGTAATTATTTGACCCAAAGGTAAAAAAATATTACCTTTACAGCTTAATCTCAACGCAAATATGCAAAAATTGTTATCAGCTATAGTACTATGTGTGATAATTAACAACTTAGCGGCACAGGTTATTCCTGATGGCAGGTGCGTTGACTGGAATTTAGCAGTACAACATATAAATATTAAGGAACCTGTTACAGAAATTAACGTGATGGATTTTGGTGCAATCGGAAACGGAGTAACTAACGATAAGCCGGCAGTTATTGATGCAATAGCAGCCCTAAACGGCAAACTTGGTTACGTATTTTTTCCTACAGGAAATTATCTTATCGAAGGTCAAATTGCCATACCTGATAGCTGTGTGCTTAAAGGAGCAGGATCAAACTCGTCAATGTTAATTTTCAGCATGGGCGAAAACTCTGCAAACTGCATCTCTGTTTCAAAAACGCAAACTACCGATTTTGTTGGTATTACGGGTGGTTTCCAAAAAGGCAGTAATTTTATTACAGTTGCTGATGCAAGCAGCTTTAGCATTGGCGATTATGTTGAAATAAGACAAGAAAATGGTAGTTGGGATGTAGTGCCTGCTTCATGGGCTGAGTATTCGGTAGGGCAAATTACAAAAGTAAGTGATGTTGATGGCAACAACATAAAGTTGGAAAGCCCTCTTCGAATCAACTATTCTGCTGATTTAAACCCCGAAATAAGACCAATAACACCAATATCAAATGCAGGATTACAATGCATAAAAATAAAACGTATTGACGAGCCCGAGGAAGGCGGCGGCTCCAATATTTACTTCAGTATGTCGGCAAACTGTATGGTACGCGGCGTTGAAAGCGATTCGAGTGTGGGCAGTCATATTTCTATAAACACAAGCGTAAACATACTTGTTGATGGCAGCTATTTTCATCATGCATTTACCTATGATGGCGCAAGTACACACGGATATGGTGTAACATTAAGTCATCATAGTAGTGAGTGCCTGATAACCAATAATATATTTAGGTATTTGCGCCATGCCATGATGGTTAAAACCGGTGCCAACGGAAATGTTATATCGTATAATTATTCCATTGAGCCGCACCGTACCGAGCAAATTCCGGATGCCTCCGGCGATATTTCGTTTCATGGGCATTTCGCATATTCAAATCTAATGGAAGGTAACATAGTCCAAAATATAGTATTCGACCATTATTGGGGCCCATCAGGACCGTATAATACGATATTCCGAAATCGTGCCGAATTGTATGGCATTATTATGACTACCGGTGAACAGTTGCAAACCAACACACAGAACTTTGTGGGAAACGAAGTTACAAACACCACCTTTTTACATGGTTTATACATGCTAAATGGCAACAATCAATTTCAGTTTGGCAACAATGTCTTGGGCAATATTATTCCCACAGGAACGGATACACTTAGCGATTCGAGTTATTATTTAACCTCGCCACCATATTTTTGGAGTAATAGTATTAGCTGGCCTTCCATTGGTGAGCCTAACGTATTAAATACCGGCACTATACCGGCACAAATACGATACCAAAACGCAGGTGTGTTCACAAACTGTCCTGATAGTACTGCTACAGCAATTCACTATAATTCGGCAGAAGACAGTCCGGCCGTAAAAATTTGGCCAAATCCGGCACATAGCGTTATAAACATACAGCCTTATGTTAAATGTAACGGACTCATATCCTTAACATTAACAAATATGTTTGGCGTAATAATACATTCAACAACGTATGAATCAGCAGAATACGAAACGTATAAATTACATATTAAAAATATCGCCTGTGGCATCTATACTCTCAGCATAAAGTCGTCAAATTTCAGTTTCAGCAAATTTGTAGTTATCCGGTAGCATATGTTGCACTATTTCTACTTTTGTTTAATTATTATGGCGGCTTAACAAGTATTCCTTTTTGAAAAGAGTGGGAGCCTCGTTTAGAAAGTGGTAGGGATTGAAATGGTAGATTGTTGAAATACACATGCAATTTTTGTTTGTTGGCGGATGCTGACGGCAGGAAGCAAACGTACAACATTACAAAAATGCAATGTGTATAAAACAACTACAAATGTAAAGCCCGCTCGACCACCCAAAAAATAACAAAACTTATTGTTTTAAGTGTGGTTGTACTTATCCATTATCTCTGTGTAATGGCTACATTTGCAAAAAATATAAATTTATGAATACTTTAATTACAAAAATAAACAAGAAGCCAACTACTGAAAATACAATTCATATTGTACAATCGAATACTGATATTGGTACTTTAAACCTTGATAATAAGGAAGTAAGCTATGTGAAAAAGATGCACATGGCAAAAAATAATATTATTGAACTTAATAATTTAAAGTATCGCACTTATATCGTATTTGGCGAAACCAAGGGGGATAAATTTGACCAACTTGAGCTATATCGCAGAGCCGGTAATAGTGTGTTGTCTTTAATAAATGCTTCAAAAACTACTGCCGTAGTAGTTAATCCGGTTAATTGTACAAAGTCCGAAACTGTAGCATTTGTTGAGGGGATGGTACTCGGCAATTACCAGTTTTTGAAATACAAAACCGGCGGTAACAAGAAGGAGAATAGCCTGAAAAACATTAGTATTTATTCAAAACTAATTTCTAATAATGATATTGAAGAGCTTCGCATTCTTACTGAAAGTGTTTGTTATGCACGTAATTACGTTAACGAACCAGATAGTTATATGACTGCTGAACAACTCGCAAAAGAGGCAAATTTACTTGATGCTGTTGATGATGTAGCTGTTACCGTACTTGGCAAAAAAGAGATAGAGAAAAATAGTATGGGAGGGCTGCTCGCTGTAAATCGTGGTAGCATAAATCCACCAACTTTTACAATTATTGAGTGGAAACCGAAAAATGCCGTTAACAAAAAGCCATATATTTTTGTTGGCAAAGGCGTTGTGTACGATACTGGCGGACTTAGTTTGAAGCCGTCTAATTCTATGGACACCATGAAATGTGATATGGCTGGTGCTGCGGCAGTTATTGGAGCCATACGGGCTATTAGTAAGTTACGTCTTCCGGTGTATGTTATTGGGCTAATTCCGGCTACCGACAATCGTCCTGATGGGAACGCCTACACACCCGGTGATGTTGTTACCATGCACGATGGCAGTACTGTTGAGGTGTTAAATACTGATGCTGAGGGACGTATGATACTTGCCGATGCTCTTAGCTATGCCAAAAAATACGATCCGGTTTTGGTAATTGATATTGCTACGTTAACAGGTGCGGCAGTAAGTGCCATAGGTTCTCAGGCAATGGTTGGCATGAAAGTTGATTCGGCGAAAGAATTTGATGACCTTGTACGATCGGGTAACAGCGTGCATGAGCGCATTGTTGAGTTTCCTATGTGGGATGAATATGCTGAGCAGATTAAATCGGAGATTGCAGACTTAAAAAATATTGGGGGTGCTGAGGCAGGTGCTATTACTGCCGGTAAATTTTTACAACATTTCACCAATTACCCATACATACACCTCGATATTGCAGCACCTGCATTTTTATCGAAAGCAAACAGCTATTGCCTTATTGGAGGCACCGGCGTGGGCGTAAGACTGTTTTATGATTTTATTAAGATGAAAGCCGACAGATAGCCGTAACGCAATATCTATACTTTTTATATCCTCACACCACCGGCTTGCGACAACCTGATAGGAGATGGATATGTCCATTACAAAAAAACTATAAACGTAAAGCACGCAGTATGATCATATAAAAACTATAATTAGTATTTGCAAGAAAACGCTAAATACTGCATTATTCACGTTTTTGAATCAGTCAACTACAATTTGTAAACTCCTTGAATCCAAAAACCTCGAAAGTCTTGTCTTTGACGTTTTCTTATCAAAGACTTGAAAATTAAAAGTTTTCTTGCAGGGGCTAATTATAATTGAATTATATTTTACCAATACGTGATGCATTTATCTCTTGCATTTCCTATTTTTGCAGTTAAAACTTTTAACAGTATAAAAATGAGACAACTTATTGAATGTGTTCCGAATTTTAGTGAAGGTCGTGATATGGCTGTGATTAAGCAAATTACAGATGAGATTGAGAAAATTGATGGTGTTAAAATGCTTGATGTTGACCCCGGGGCGGCTACAAACCGTACTGTAGTAACTTTTGTTGGCACACCTGATGAAGTTGTTGATGCTGCTTTTGTTGCAATACAAAAAGCTGCTGAAGTTATTGATATGCGGCATCAAAAAGGCGAACATCCACGTTTTGGTGCTACCGATGTGTGCCCGTTTGTACCTGTTGCCAACATTAGCATGGACGAGACTGTGGAATATGCACGTAAGCTTGCAAAACGTGTTGGCGAGGAACTTAAAATACCTGTTTATTGTTATGAAAATGCTGCTTTTGTCGATGAGAGAAGAAATTTAGCTACATGTAGATCAGGTGAATACGAAGGTTTGAAAGAAAAACTTAGCAACCCACATTGGAAACCTGATTTTGGTCCCGCTGAATTTAATGATCGTGTTGCCGGCAGTGGTGTAACTGCTGTGGGCGCTCGCGATTTTCTTGTGGCATTTAACGTAAACCTTAACACCACCTCCACACGCCGTGCAAATGCAATCGCCTTTGACGTTCGTGAGCGTGGCAGAACAAAACGCAAGGGAAATCCGGTAACCGGAAAAATTGTAACAGACGAAAATGGCAAGCCGGTTATGACGCCTGGTTCGCTAAAAGCTGTAAAAGGTATTGGCTGGTTTATTGAGGAGTATGGCATTGCTCAGATATCAATGAACCTGACAAATATAAGTATCACTCCTGTTCATGTTGCTTTTGACGAGGTATGTAAAAAAGCTGAAGCCAGAGGCATAAGAGTTACCGGTAGTGAGTTGGTAGGGCTTATTCCGCTGGAGGCTATGCTCGATGCCGGCAAGTATTTTCTGCGTAAGCAAAAACGCTCCGAAGGTGTTGACAATGAAGAACTGTTGAAAATTGCAATTATGTCGATGGGACTTGGTGAACTAAAACCTTTTAATCCTAAGGAAAGGATAATCGAATACTTGTTGGAGGACAATAATCCTAAACTTGTTGATATGACACTATCAGGGTTCGCAAATGAAACTGCTTCTGAATCGCCTGCTCCCGGTGGTGGATCGATTGCCGCTTATGCCGGTGCACTTGGGGTTTCGTTGGGTACAATGGTGGCAAACCTGAGTGCACACAAAAGGGGTTGGGATGATCGTTGGCAAGAATTCTCGGATTGGGCACAACAAGGTCAGAAATATAAGTATGAGTTGCTTCATCTCGTTGACGAAGATACAAATGCTTTTAATAAAATTATGGATGCTTTCGCACTTCCTAAAAAAACTGCCGGCGAAAAGAAACGTAGAAAAGAAGCCATCGAAAATGCATCAAAATATGCAATGGAAATTCCACTTAAAGTTATGGAAATGTCTTACCAATCGTTAGAAGTTATGCGTGCTATGGCTGAAAATGGTAATCCCAACTCTGTTTCTGATGCAGGTGTTGGTGCTTTGTGTGCCCTTGCTGCTGTTGAAGGAGCTTACCTTAATGTGAAAATTAATGCCGCCGGTATTGCCGATAAAGTTTTTACCGCCGATTTAATTAGAAAAGGTAACGAAATCGCGCAAAAAGCAAAATCATGCCGTGATGCAATAATCGAAACTGTAAATCAAAAAATAAATGAGATGTAAG
>CAZGWS010000082.1:0-11950 GCA_964528805.1 uncultured Lentimicrobiaceae bacterium
GAATCAGTCAACTACAATTCGTAAACTCCTTGAATTCAAAAACTTCGAAAGCCTTGTCTTTGACGCTTTCTTATCAAAGACTTGAAAATGATGAGTTTTCTTGCAGGTACTAATAATAATTGTAAATAAAAAAATATGAAAATCTTACTTCTTATAATATACACCATGGCAACTGCTCTTACTTTTGGACAAAAAACAGATAATCAAATGAATAGTAGCATAAACAAGACAGAAGCACAATGGGCCGTTGAGTTGAGTGGCGATCAATACCGGGTGCTGCGGGAGAGCGGTACTGAACCTCCATTTACAGGAAAATATGTAAACTTTAAAGAAGACGGCAATTATTATTGTGCAGCTTGTGGTGCTAAGCTTTTTAGCTCGTCAGCTAAATTTGATTCCGGTTGTGGTTGGCCAAGTTTTTATGATATTGCCGACTCTGACAATGTAATTCAAGTTACAGATAGCAGTTTTGGAATTGTACGCACAGAAATTAAATGCGCCAGATGTGGAAGTCATCTTGGGCATGTTTTTAATGATGGTCCAAAACCAACAGGTCTCAGATATTGTATTAACTCAATTTCCCTTGATTTTAAGAAGTAATATTTTTCCAAAAAAACATATATTTTGTTTGGAGATTAAAAAAAAGAAATTACTTTTGCAGTCCCTTTTAAGGGGAGTTCTTTTAATAGAAACGGTTTGGTAGTTCAGTTGGTTAGAATGCCTGCCTGTCACGCAGGAGGTCGCGGGTTCGAGTCCCGTCCAGACCGCAAAGGGTAATTGATTTTAAATCGGTTACCCTTTTTTTATGTCTAATTGTATGCAGTTAGGCGCATGCAATACTAAAAATTCACTCTATTCCATCGTTGCATCATACGTGCTTTACTTAGAATAAGAAAGGGCAGAAAACCATTCACCGGCTGGTTGCTCTTCAGTAAACTCTAAATGGCATCTAAACATATATGTTATCTTTATCGCTTAAAGATTTACAACTAATGCTCCGTCAGTATTAACATTATAACAATCAACACCTTCCTTTTTGAATTGTGAAGATACTTTTCTTTGCTTCCAATATGGAACCGATGAATCAATTACTACCTTTCTGATGTTAAATACGGATAGCAATCGGTTTATGTTAGTTCTTTTTTTTCCTGATATAATTAGTAAATCCAATGGCATTTTTGCTTTAGAGGGATAGTAATTTTCTTTACCATCTGCTACAAGTATTATAATATTATTGAATATCAGGAAGTTATCAATTGCTGTCAGTTTACCGTTTAGTACGGTATCTTTTGTTGGAATTGTATGCACTACATCATCAATCCCCCATAGTGCACGACTGTTTTTTAGATGATAATTAATTGCATCACTTGTTAATGTGCTGTCAGTTAACAGAATATGTTGACTTCCATCAATAAAGTCGTATGTACTATGTTTGTTTATACTGTAAATAATAACTTTTTTCTGTTTTAAGTTATTGTATTTGTGATATGATGATAATCCAATGATTAAAACAGTAACAATCAAAACTGGTTTTAAAAATAGGATGTTTCTTTTAGTGAACATGAAATATGCTAATAACATAAGCATATAAAGTAGTGCCATCATCGGTAATGATGTGTATATGTAGTCTATCCCCGAAAAGGGGAGGAATTTAACAAATCCTACAACGTAATTTAACGCAAATACCATCCACGAAAGTGCTATGCCTATCAAGTGTGGTAATAATGGTAGCCACGATGTGAGAACAAATGCCAATCCGGTTGAAATAATAAGGAACGATAGGGGAAAAGTGAACAGATTTGTTAACCAAAACCATGTAGGGAAGAAGTGAAAATAGTGGGTAGCTATGGGGAATGTTGCCATCTGTGCTGTAAATGAAAGTACAGTTATTGACCAAATACTATCTGCTATAATATTTTTAAAATAAATAAGGTTGTATATTGGCTTGTAGAATGTAATAATGCCTAACACAGCTGCATACGACAGCTGAAAGCCAACGCTAAAAATAAGGTTTGGATTTATCAACAATAGTATTAGTGCAGATATTGCCAGCGTATTATATGAATCGTGGTTGCGTTTGAAAATATCGCCCAAAATAAATACTGTTATCATAAGCGATGCCCTTTGTACCGATGGTGCCAGTCCGGTAATTATGGCATATGCCCATACTGATATTAGTAATATTATTGCTTTTAAAATATTATTTAAGCGGTTGTTAATAAGGAAGCTTAGCAAAAAATTGATTACGAGATAAATAATACCAACGTGAAGTCCGGAAATACATAAAATGTGTATGGCTCCTGCCATTATATAATCTTGCTTTAAGTCGTTTTCAAGATAGTCATCGTATCCAAGAAGGATAGTTGCTGCTACAGCATAATTGTTACCCGACAAGCCATTTTTACGAAGCATTTTAAGTATTTTATCCCTCACATTGCCTGCATATGCGATAATCCTATTTGATGGGCTGTAGTCTATTAACTTCCAATTTCCGGATGTTATGTACGATGTATAAGTAATTCCACTACGTATCAGATAATTTCCAAAGTTGAATTCAGCAGGGTTTTGCGGTGCTGCCGGAACTGTTAGCTTACTACTGAATGCAATTATATCGCCGTATTTTAATCTTGTACTTAAGCTGTCTTTTGAAAAATAACATAGTACTTTTTTAATATTTGTGTTTGTAATTGAATCGGATGTTGTAGGTATAACTCTTAATATTGCTTTTACAGATTGTTTTGTCTGTGTTGGGTTGCTAATGATATTTGCCAGATATATGCGTTTTGGCATGTTTGCGTAGATACTGCGATAACCAACAGTATTTTGAATCGATATTAGTATTCCAGTTATTGTTATCAGAAGCGCAAATAACAGCCCAATAACATGTAAATATTTGTGTTTTAGGTGACTAACTGTAGTGATGATTACAGCTGCCAATAAAATAACGACTATAAGCACAAATACATTTGAATTTATTCTATTGATACCGGGGATAAACTTTGCAATTAGTATCCCCAAGATAAACAGGAACAGAATTCGGATAAAGGGTCTTTCCGACCAATTCATAATACGGTGTATTGATAAGAGGCTGAATTTACGATAATTATTAATACGTTGGATGTATTTTTCTTATGAATAACAGAGGATAGGTATCACTTTCCTATTGCAACAATAATTTGTGCTGCTCTTGCAGAAGCACCATTATTGCCAAGCATTTTTTTAAGTGTGTTGTAGTCAGTAGTTATTTTGTTTCTCTTTTCTTCATTATATAATATGTCATCAAGAGTATTGCTAAGCTTTGTAACGTTAAAGTCTGATTGAATGAGCTCAACAACAACTTCTTTATCCATAATAAGATTTACGAGTGAAATATATTTTACTTTAACTATTCTTTTAGCAATCTCGTAAGATACTTTATTGCCTTTGTAACATACAACTTCGGGCGTTCCAATAAGTGCTGTTTCCAAAGTGGCTGTACCCGAAGTTACGAGAGCGGCATCGGCAAATTTAACGATGGAGTGTGTGCTGTCAAATAGAATATTAACATCATTTGTTCCAACAATGCCCGAGTAGAATGCCTCGCCTAAAGTGTTTATCCCGGCAATAACGAATTGATATTTAGGATATTTTGATGTTAATTGGAGCATTGTGTGCAACATAGTTGTTACTTCTTGCTTCCTACTTCCCGGAAGTAAAGCTATTATAGGTTTATTGCTTAGGTTATTATTTTTCAGAAAAACTTCTTTGCTAATGGTTTCTTCTTCTTTAAGTGAGTCGAGCAAAGGATGCCCAACAAAATCAACTTCAACGTTATACTTGGCGTAAAATTCTTTTTCAAATGGCAGGATAACGAGCATTTTGTCAACAACCTTTTTGATTTTATAGACTCTGTTACGTTTCCATGCCCATATTTGAGGAGAAATATAATAGACTACCTTTATATTTTTACGGTTTGCAAATTCGGCAATACGAAGGTTAAATCCCGGATAATCTATAAGGATAAGTACGTCAGGATTGTAGCTTGTAATATCTTCTTTACATGATTTTAAATTGGATAATATAGTATTCAAATTCATTATCACTTCGGCAAAGCCCATAAATGCAAGGTTGCGATAATGCTTAACAAGCTTACCACCTACTTGCTGCATCTTGTCACCACCCCAGTATCTAAAATCAGAATTAGCAGCAATTTTAAGAATTGCTTTCATCAGATTTGAGCCATGTAAATCACCCGATGCTTCTCCGGCTATAATGTAGTATTTCAACCTGCTAAGTACGTTTATGGTTTATAGTACATAAAAAAGTACAGGGTTATCTCAGCTATTGTAGTGAGTAGTATCCCCATACCGGTTTTCTCAAACCTTAACTTTATGAGGTAATGTCTTATTGGAAATAAATTTGCTGTTATACTAAGTAAAAACAGAAAGTCGAATTGTGATGTTAAGTGTTTGTCCCACAGCTTGTAAACTTCAAAATCAACAACAAAAAGTAAGATGAAAAATAACATGGGAAGGATAATTCCAATTAACAATCCTATTCCCCATATGTCTCTTTTAAGTAAACTGGGACTCATATTTAGTTGTTTAAAGTGAAAATTTTAGTTTATCAACGTAATCGTGTGCCGTAAAATCAATCTGTGATGGAACTATTGAAACGTAGTTGTCGGCGAGAGCTTTTTCATCAGTATTACTTCTTTTATCGCCATTTTCATATCTACCTGCAAGCCAATAATAAGTACGTCCGTGAGGATCTTTATGTTCTTCAAATTCTTCAACCCACCTTGCATCAGCCTGACGGCATACTTTAATGCCTTTTAGTTGTGTGTTGCTCTTCTTTGGGAAGTTTACATTTAAGCATATCCCCCGTGGCAGCCCTTCATTAAGCACTTTGTTAATTATAGTAATTATATAATCATCAACATGGCTAAAGTCTGCATCATGACCAAATTCATCAACCGAAAAGCCAATGCTTGGGATTCCATCAATGGCACCCTCCAATGCTGCACCCATTGTACCTGAATATATTATATTGATAGCTGCATTTGAACCATGATTAATGCCGGATAATATCAAATCAGGAAGTCTGTCTGACAGTCGGTGTTTTCCAAGTTTTATATTGTCGGCAGGCGTGCCTGTAGTTAGATACTCTTTATAATCAGTATCTTGTGTAACGAGTCTCAATCTCAAAGGATTTTGAATAGTAACAGCATGAGCCATTCCCGACATAGCATATTCTGACCCGATCACAATTATTTCTCCCATATTTCTTACTAATGAAATAAGCTTACGCAAGCCCGGAGCGTTAATCCCATCATCGTTTGTAATTAATATTAATGGTTTTCTTATCATACTATTTTTTGATATTAATGCAAATACTACTGTCTATAAACTAAAATCTTTAGGGTAGAAAAGCACAGCAAATATACATTTACTTTTTTATTTTGCGTGATTACAATAACTATATTGAAGATGGTTATATCAAATATGCGTGTTGCAACTATAGTAATATATTATTTTCAATTAAATATTGTTGTATGAATATATAACAGTTATTGAAGTATATCCATAACTTTCAATGTATTTCAAATATCGAAAGTTAACTTTTTTGCATTGTTGTTTGTGTCGATAAAATTCTCAAGTTCTTCGTAAAGCCTATGTGTAGGTAGCCCCATGACGTTAAAGTACGATCCTTCTATCTTTCTGATCGCTACATGCCCAATCCATTCCTGTATGCCATAGGCACCGGCTTTGTCATAGGGCTTAAAGTTAGTAATGTAATATTCAATTTCAGCTTTTGTCAGGTTCTTAAAATATACTTCGGTAACTACCGAAAAACTATGTCTTTTTGCATAAGTTCGCAGAGTTACGCCGGTGATAACACTATGTTTTTTACCCGAAAGAGTGTTAAGTATCTCTACAGCATGTTCATAGTTTGACGGCTTTCCCAATATAGTATTGCCAATGGTTACAATTGTGTCCGCTGTGATAATTAAAGTGTTGGAATTCATATTATTCAGATGAAAAGCTGCTGACTTAATCTCACTTATATATTGGGCAACTTTCTCAACAGGATAGCCAATAGGATAGTTCTCGTTAATACTTTTGGACTCAACTGTAAAGCTGATTCCTAACTCATGCAGTAGTTGTTTCCGTCGTGGTGATGTGGAGGATAATATAACGTTGTACTTTTGTAATTTATCTTGTAGCATTATTGTTATTTTGTGTCTAAAAGTAACTGTAAAATTACAGTTTTTTGACTATAGACTAATATTATTTAATTGATTATTGTCATAAAATGATACTTTTGACAAAAAAATAAGTCGATATGATAGAAAATTACAAAGGTTTATATGTTTTATTATTATTACTTTATACTTCAGTTTTTATTTTTGCAGGGTGTGAAAATATTGATGAAGTAAAAGTAATTAGGAAGCCCATAAATTCAGCCAATGACATAATACCGATTAACGATTCGCTCGTAATACCCTATATTTACACAAGTGCTGTTTCTTTAAAAGACTTGCCCGTTAACGAGAAAAAAAAGAAGTTTTTTGAGATGATGTTGCCTGCCATATTGGTTGCAAAAAAAGAACTTGCGTACAAACTTGATAAGGTAATAAATATTTCTTCTAAGCCAACTATAACGCATGAAGAGACTTTATTTATTGATGAATTAAAAGAAAAATATAAGGCAAAGAATATTGAGATGCTCCAAAGTCGCCTTCATACATTTCCTGTTTGTATTGTGTTGGCACAAGCGGCGATAGAGAGTGGGTGGGGGACTTCTGTCTTTTTTGTTGAGGCTAATAATCCATTTGGTCTATGGTCTTTCGATCCAAATCAGCCTCGCATGAAAGCAACAGGAAATAACGTTTATGTGCGTAAATTCAGCAACCTTGAACAGGCTATTGATGCATATTACACTACATTAGCAACGGCAGGTCCGTTTACAAGCTTTAGATCTGCACGCCTTGAAATTAACAATCCATATGAGTTGGTTAATTATTTAATAGACTACTCGCAGCGAAGAGAGGCATATGTTGAAGAGGTTAAAGGAATTATAAGAGGTAACAACTTAACAAAATATGATAGTTATCAAATAGCTCCTGAATATTTGATTAATTAGCACTTGAGCAGAAAGTGAATAAGCATATTGTTATTCACTATCTTTGTGAACTATAATAAAAACATCCTCATTATCTTTCTTCATGTAATACTTCTCTCGAGCATATTTCTCAAGTTGTGATGTGTCGTTTTGAAGGGTGTTTATAGCAGCATTATCATTTTTTATGTTGTCGATATAATATTCTTTTTGCTTGATAAGATCGTTTTTCGATTGAGACAGTTTATATTGTACTAACAAACTTTCCTGATCAAAGAAAACCAACCATATTAGGAATAGCAAGCCTGCATAGAAGTATTTATTGTTAATATATTTCTTGAAAAACATCATCTTATTATTGTAATTGGTCCTTGAAGCGTTATCTTAATTTCACCTTCAACAGTTATAATATACACATCGCAAACATAATAATAAACTCCAACAGGGCAATCCTGATTATTATTTTCATTTTTGCCATCCCATCTAATTTCAGGGTTGGTAGTTGTGAACATTGTTTTACCCCATCTGTTAAAGATTGTCATATCAACTCTACTTACATTTGCTTTCGGATTATCTGGATTGTTTTTTTTCATGCTCATAGGCACAAATAATGGATTATCGTTATCACCATTTGGAGTGAAAACATTTGGGAGCTCATAGCCGGGGCATGCATCGTAGCCAACACATACAATATTACTGTTTTCGCTAATATTGCCTGCCAAATCAATAGCATTCACATAATAACAGCCTACAACCGTACTTATGTTTTCGTGCAGAAAATATGTTGTATCGTCAGTTACATAATTCACCGAATCGATAAGTTCTTCAGCATCTGCTCCGGGAGGTTTATAGTAAATGTAAAATTTAACTGCATCGTAGCTACATGAATCGTAAGGCAGATACATACGTAACTCGTTTGTAATCTGCTCACAGTCAGTATAAACGCTAAGCTCAGGTTTGCATGGTGGTATGTTATCGATAGGGATGGCGCAGGTAAGCTGTGAGTAATTAATAAGCGGATCGGCTAATCCAGGCAATGAATAATGTCCTACAGTTTTAACGTAATAACAATATTCGTCGTAGTTTGTGAGACCTTTGTCGCGGTAATAGTTTTTTGTTGTGATTCCGATGGAGTCGTAATTTGATGCGCCTGGATTTCTACGGTAAACAACAGTGTATTCGTTTTCCCAAGGAACCTTAGGCAACCAGCTAAGTCTAACTTCATGGTCGGAAGGTGCTGTATTAACAAAAACAGAAGATGCTTTTTGTGAGCTGCCGATGAAACCTACAGTCAAGCTCTCAAAGTCAATGCGATAACTATATGGGTTTGAGTTCGTGTTTAAGTTAACAGCATCGTCATGATAGATGGTGTCGTTAAGGCTGTAAAGTTCATCAACAAGCACAGGGTTTGTCCAGATTATGCCATCATTTCTGTAAAGTGAATACTTATACGGACCAGGATACTCAATAGTATCTAACTCGATAGGTTTCGACCATATAACGAGGGGTTTGCCACCGGCTAAGTCTAAACTGTCGTTGCTTACATTGGTAATAATGGGTACATCTCTTTTAAGATATGCACATGCTTCGTTTGAGGCATAACTCTCAGCTTCATCGTAAAAAATGGCAATAACTCTATAACAATAATCAATGCCATGTACTAAACCGTCGCCATTGTTGTCATCACGCCAAGTAGTAGTATTGATATCGTTAACTTTATGGATTAACTTGAAGCCTGTGTAAGAAGGTACACCTGTTTCACAATAACCGGGATCCCAACCTGAGGGACCACTACGGCGATATATATAATATCCGATTGCGTTATTACAGATGCTTTTGTCCCAGCTAAGGTTTATGCCTATGCCAAGCGGTACTGCCTGCAAATTTTCGGGGGCAGGACCTATTACCTTAATAAAAACGGTTTTAAAATCTACAAGATTAACAGGAAATCCGCTGTCACGCGCTTTAAACACAACAGAATAGGGTTCGAGTCTTACGTGGTTACACAGTGTAGGCCAGTTAAATGTTGTAGTAACGGTGTCGTTGCCGGCAGCAGGGTCGGGAAAGATGTATGCAGGGTTTTGAGTTTGTTCAAATGGACCGCCATAGGCAGTTAGCTCTACATTAGTTTGGTCGTAGTCGATGGCGGTAACATCAAACTGTAGGAAATCGCCTGCTTGCACACATGTGTCGTCAATAGTAGTAATTTCAGGTGGCTCGTGATCGCAAGCAACAATTTTAATTTGCATGTCGCGCCTTACCGATGATATTTTTATCCCAAATCGCCACTCCTCAATAACAAAAGCTACATTATATTCGCCTTGCAATACGGGTGCTTCCCAAATTAAATCGCCATTAATAGAATCTATTTTAAAATAGTTTGAGGTCATTGGGTAAGTGTAGCCAGGAATATCATATCCGCCGGCACCTTTACACACTACCAATTTGTACGAAAGGCTATCACCATCAGGGTCATAAGCAGCTGCATTGTGTATGAACATTTTACCTACACATCCTTGATCGATTGGAGGATTTAACAACATAACAGAACTGTTATATCCCAGAAATGGGTTTATAACTAACATTGTTTCAACGTATATAGGTACATTTACCGAGTTGGGGATGTTGAGCACACCAAAATTACGATTAGGATCTTCAACAGATATTAAATAGCTTGCAGGTCCAGGAAAGGTATGAGTGCCTTTGTAAATATTTAAAGTAATATCAAAAACATTTGGTATGGGTTGAAAGTATATTCTTGGAATTTCGTCGCCGGTACCATCACCCCACGAAATAGGCATTACAACTCTGTCGTCGTCAGCAGGACTTGATGTTTTTGTGTACATAGTAACTGTAAACTCATAAGTAAGGTCGTAGAGGTGCTTATAAGTAATTTCAGCTGCTCGTTGGTGTGTAGCCATTGCCTCTGATGCATACAACAAAAGTATTATTAACGTAATTGTAATCTTCTTCATTTATCTTGTCTGCTGAAATTCAAAATTACAATAAATAATAAAGGGAACAATAAAATATTACTACCTTTCAATAAAATCTATCATTTTTGAAGTGTCATCGTAATCAAACCAATGTATGTCTTTATCTTTTCTAAACCAGGTCATCTGCCGTTTTGCGTATCTGCGGGTGTTGGTTTTAATCTTTTCGATGGCATCTGTTAAGGTGATATTGCCATCAAAATATGCAAATAATTCCTTGTATCCTACTGTGTTAAGCGAGTTATGGTGTTTATGCTGATAAACAGATTTTGCTTCGTTAACGAAGCCTGCTTCAACCATAGTGTCAACACGGGTATTAATTCGCTTAATAAGTATATTGCGTGGTACACTTATACCTATTTTAATAATGTCAAAACTTCTTTTCTGAGGTTTATTTTTACGTAGTTCCGAGTATGTTTTACCGGTTTGCAAGCAAATTTCAATAGCACGCATAAGACGCTTGGGGTTATTAATGTCAACTTGCCGATAGTATTTTGGGTCGAGTACCATTAATTTTTGCTGTAATGCTTCTATCCCATTTTGACTAAAAGTATCTATAATTTTTTTTCGTATATTTTTATCAACTTTTGGCATAATGTCAATTCCGTTACAAACAGCATCAATATATAATCCTGAACCACCAACCATTATTACAATTGGAGCTTCTGTTAAGTTTGTGTTAAGCAAGTTTAGTACATCATGTTCAAATTGGTAGATATTATAATCGTCAGTAACACAAAGATTTGCAATAAAATGATGTTTTGTTTTACTGAGCTCTTTGGCAGATGGAGCAGCGGTTCCAATAGGTATTTCTTTATAAAATTGCCTTGAGTCGGCAGAGATTATTTCAGCAACAAAATGAGTGGCAAGTTTTATGGCAATATTTGTTTTTCCGGCAGATGTTGGTCCTTCAACAACTATTAATTTACCTATAAACTGTGAATTTGATGTCATCTCTTATGTTAATTTTCAGATTTTATATTACAAACGACATGCAATTTCATTTGTTTACCTATTTTGAGCATAAATGCATAAGCATCGTCAAAGTTATTGCCGATGTTACCATCAAGGATAGCCTCTCGTATTGCATCTTTAATGATTCCAATATTTTTTGAGGGCTTTAACCCAAAAGTTTTCATAATAATATCTCCGCTAATGGGTGGTTGCCAATTTCTAATATTGTCTTTTTCCTCAACTTCTTTAAGTTTTTTCCTGACAAGCTGAAAGTTGTTGAGATAGCGTGCTACTTTTTCTTGATTTTTTGATGTAATGTCGGCATCGCACAACATCATAAGATCGTCAATGTCGTCGCCGGTATCAAAAAGTAAACGTCTTACAGCCGAGTCGGTTACAATATCTTGCGCTAACACTATCGGTCTTAGATGCAGCTTAACTAACTTTTGTACATACCGCATTTTATCGTTCAAAGGAAGCTTTAGTTGTTTAAAAATTCCGGGTATCATCTTAGCACCCTTAAACTCATGACCGTGAAAAGTCCAACCGACTTCAGGATCGTACTTTTTAGTATTGGGTTTTGCTATGTCGTGAAGCAATGCAGCCCATCGCAACCAAATATTATCTGATTTTTTAGCAATGTTGTCAAGAACTTCAATGGTATGATAAAAATTGTCTTTATGACCTCTGTTGTTTATGACTTGAACACCTTTTAGCTTTACCAACTTAGGAAAGATAATAGGTAGTAACCCTGTTTCATCAAGTAACTTAATGCCTATTGACGGCTTGGCTGACATAATTATGGAATTGAGTTCTTCCATAACTCGCTCGGGCGATACAATTTTAATTCGCTCTTTGTTTCGTGCTATTGCCTTGTATGTTTCTTGTTCAATTTTAAAGTT
>CAZGWS010000083.1:0-11934 GCA_964528805.1 uncultured Lentimicrobiaceae bacterium
GACTTATTGATATAACGGCGTAGTTGCAAACTACGCCGAGTAGTTGTAGTTTTTTTTGGTACAAGAAAAGCATGTATTGCAAATGCGCACTATGTTCTTATAAAATAAAAAAACCGGACAACAAACTGCAATTCGGTTTTTTATTTTATTCCAAGGTAAAATTTATCTAACAATTAATTTTTTAGTGTTATAAGCTTCACCATTAACAAATACCGAATAAAAATAGATTCCACTATTTAAATCAGATAAATTAATTTTTACATTGTTACTTTGGCTATTTAATTGCTGCTGTTTTACAACAGATCCCAATAAGTTTACAATTTTAACATTTGCATATTGCACTTCTTTGGGTAACTTATAATCAATGTTCACAAAATTTGTTGCAGGGTTAGGATAAGCATTTGAAACCCAAGTGTTTTTAAGGATATTTTCACCAACACTCTGCGGAGAAGTATCAAACTTAACAGTAATTGTTACATTTTCGTCTTCATTATCTATGTTAAAAAAAGTGTATTCGATAGTAGAAATTCCAACAGCGTCATTTGGATAATAATAAGCAATAAAAGATTCATCAGTACTTGAACCACCTGCAGGTATAAAGCTATATTGACTCGAAAGATCAGTAACAAAGTTGTATTGAACAACCCAAAAGAAGTTACTTGCTGCGTTTTCTAACATTGAAATTTCATTTCTTAACACTTTAATGTTTGCACCGTTATTGGAATTATTATGAAAAATTAACCCAAATGAAATCTCAGAGGGATTTATTGTATCAGGGTAAACTGTTATTGTTGTATCTGCAGCCAAAGGTTCTCCATTAAGGGACAAGGAGTATGATTGAGCATTAACTCCAAATGAAGATATAACTACAAATATTAAAGAAAGTAAGATTAATTTCATAATAATAATTTAAAATTTTAATATATTTTGGTGCAAAAGTAATGAATAAAAATTATCAATAAAACAAAAAACCCACATTTCAATATAAAATATGGGCTCTTGCTTTATTCAATTTAACATGATTACCTAACAATCAATTTTTTTGTACTGTATAATTCACCATTAACAGTCAGCGAATAGAAGTAAATACCGCTTTTCACGTTAGAAATATCCATGCTTACACTATTATTTTGTATGTCAACATTTTGCTCTTTCACAACCGAGCCCAATATATTAACTATCTTAATACTTGCGTTATCTACCTGATTAGGTAATTTATAATCAATACTCACATAATTAGTTGCAGGGTTTGGATAAACATCTGACATCCATACATTTTTAAGGGTATTCTCATCAATTCCGCTCAAAGAAGTATCGAATTTTAGAAATATTTTTGACACCTCAGAAGGATTATTTTGATCATAAAAAACCAATTCCACTTCAGACACGTCTAATACCCCTTTTTGTACATTAATAATATAATGTAACCCGAGATCCTCTTCAGCACTTGTTCCATTAGCAACAATTAACTGTGGACCAACAGTATCTATATTAGGTGGCATACAAACACCTGCCCAACATAATTGGTAATGAGACGAATCTCCTGCATATTGAAGATTCTTAACCGCCACTACTTCTGCATCATGACCGGTGTTATTGGTAACAGCCGCATTAAAAACAATCTCATATACCCCAACAGTATCGGGGTAAACAGTTACTGTATCACTAAGTAGAACACCATTCTGGGAGAAAGTGAATGACTGTGCATTAACACTAAAAGCAGTAAATATTACAACCGCTATTGAAAGTAGTATTTTTTTCATAATAATAGTTTTATTTTTGCTTAATTTTTATCAAATACCATGCCGAAATATTTTACAAATATAAGCAATTAAAAGCTATATACGTAAAATATATTTGGCATTGCAATACATGACAACAATCAAACATACTTAGTTGCTTCGTCTATAGATAACATCGGTCAAGTTTGCTGGCAAAATGCAAAAAAATGTTAATAAAACAACTTTTGGATGTCTTTTGGTGTCTTTAAACCGGTAACACGATCACTTTATGTGTAAAATAATATTACTTTTGCTAATCTCAACTTTGATGAATTAAAATTAATCTATATAAATAAAATAACAAGAATAATGAAAAATATATTTACTTTTTTGATAGTTATGACAATATCGACAACTACCTTGTTAGCACAAGTTATTGTTGGTACAGATCCTGAAAATAAAAATGTTGTTCTTGAAGAATTTACCGGAATGCATTGCGTATTTTGTCCTCAGGGTCATGCAATTGCTCAAGCTATTCAAAATGCACACCCTGATGATGTATCGCTAATCAGCATTCACACAGGTAGTTATGCTGTACCATCAGGTAACGAACCCGATTACAGAACACAATGGGGTGATGCAATTGCTGCTCAATCGGGTTTAGTGGGTTACCCGGCAGGTACTGTTAACAGGCATTTGTTTCAAGGTTGGTCGCAGGGAAGCGGAACTGCAATGAGCAGGGACAAATGGTCTGCCGCTTCTAATCAAATACTAGCCAATCCCAGTTACGTAAATGTTGGAGTAGTTGCTACAATTGTTACTTCTACACGCCAGCTTGTAATTCAGGCAGAGGTATATTATACTGATAACAGTCCTCATTCAACTAATTATTTTAATGTTGCAATATTGCAAGATAGTATTCACGGACCACAAACAGGTGGTGGTGCGGGAAATAACTACAACCACATGCACATGCTACGTGAGCTGTTAACAGGACAATGGGGTGTTGAGATTCCACAAACAACCACAGGAACTTTGTTTACCAAAACAATTGCCTATGAACTGCCTTTAGATTATAACGGCGTTGACGTTGTTCTTGACAATATTGACATTGTTGCATTTGTATCAGAAACACATCAGGAAATTGTCAGCGGAAATAGTGTTGACAGCATTACAATGGAAACCTCAAATGATTATGATGCTGCAATAACATCGGCATTAATACCACAAACTGCATGCTCCGATGCAATTACTCCTACAATTACTTTAAAAAACTATGGTGTAATTAATTTAACAAGTCTTGATTTTATTTATACGGTTAACGGCGGACAGGAAATAACTTATTCATGGACAGGTAATTTAGCTCAATTTGAAAGCACAGACGTAACCTTACCGGGAACAACTTATGCTCCAACAGACAACAATACTATAAACATACATAGTGAATTACCAAACGGTCAGGTAGATCAACTTCCTCAAAATAACTATTACAATCAATACTTTAAAGGATCGATTACTTATCCTCAGACTTGTAACTTTTTACTACTAATAACTGAAAATCCGGAAGATATAACCTGGAGTGTTATAGATGAGAATGGCGCGCCAATTAGCGAAGGTGGTCCTTATACAACTGCCGGCTTTAAAGTTGAACCATTTTCTTTTCCTGAAAATGGCTGTTACACGTTGATTTTAAATGATGCTTCCGGCTCAGGGTTATCGGGAAACGTATATGAAATAGCTAATAATGATAATGACATCCTTTGGAAAGGAGGAGCATTTACATACACAACAAGTGCAGAACTTGCATATGGAATAACGGTTGATGTTAATGAGATAATAACCGGCGACGATGTTTCGATATTCCCAAATCCAATTACAAATACAGCAAATATTGAGTTCAGTTTGTATAGTAATAACAATGTAAGTGTTTCTGTTTTTGATATTCTTGGAAAAAGTGTTCTACATGTAGATGAAGGAGTGATGAATGCCGAATCAAATAACATTAAACTAAATGTCAGCAGCCTTAATGAAGGTATATATTTTCTTAAATTACAAATAAACAACCAAGTTATTACAAAAAAAATAGTTGTAAGATAGTTACAAGCTCACATTGTAATGGTTGGCTCACATTGTACTTGTCTGCCACAGGTATAAAATGCACTCCAGTAATGCTATTTTAGTGTTAGTTTATTGTGGGTCCACATCAAATTGAAAAATAACAGACTTGTATTTTGATGTTGTTTTGGTATTTACAAGAGATTGGTAAACATTACTCTTTACAGCTGACAGGCTTGCTCCTATGGGTATTTTAAGCATTGTATGTTTAATATAAAAATTTCGCACTCTGCCCACGAGTGGATACTCGGGACCAAAAACGAGTTTACCATATTTTTTTCGAAGATCATTTGTAAAAACAGCGGCAGCCTCCGTTAGAACATCTGACTTCCTATGCTTCATTCTAATTATTATTAAGCGGAAGAAAGGAGGGTAATTAAACTTTTTTCTTTCAAACAGCTGGCGTGCGTACATGCTTGCATAATCATGATTTATAACATCCTTTAAAATTAGATGATTAGGGTTCCATGTTTGGATTATCACCATTCCCTGTTTATTTTTACGACCTGCCCTTCCGCTCACCTGTAACATAAGCTGGAAGCTTCTTTCGTGGGCTCTAAAATCGGGGAAGCTAAGCAGACTGTCGGCACTAAGCACACCCACAATTTGAACATTATCAAAGTCTAAGCCCTTAGTAACCATCTGCGTACCAATTAAAATATCAGTACTCCCGGTTTCAAAATTATTTATTATGCGATGGAAGGCATTCTTGGTACGAGTAGTATCAAGATCCATCCTGTCAATTTTTACATCGGGTAACAGCATAGCGAGTTCTTCGGCAACACGCTCAGTACCAAAGCCTTGCATTTTGAGTCCGGTATTACCGCAATCAGGACACACGGGAGGAATTGTAGTTGAATATCCGCAATAATGGCACTTTATGAGCTCACTATATTTATGATATGTAAGCGATACATCACAGTGTTTACAATATGGCACCCAATGGCAAACGTCGCATTCGATACGTAACGAAAATCCCCGTCGGTTTTGAAATAGAATAATTTGGTGATCGAGTTCAATTGCATCACCCATAGTTTTTAGAAGAACAGATGAAAAATACGATTTCATAGTTTTTCTTTTTTGTTCATCACGCAAGTTAACCACAACTATTTTAGGTAATTCCACACCACCATATCTATCGGTAATAGTGGCTAAACCATATTTACCTGAATCGGCATTATAATAACTTTCGATGGCAGGAGTTGCTGATCCAAGCAGCACTTTAGCTTTGTGTAATGTTGCAAGGTAAATTGCTGAATCGCGTGCATTATACCGTGGTGCAGGGTCAAATTGTTTATATGAGCTGTCGTGTTCTTCGTCGATTATTATTAAACCAAGATTATTAAAAGGTAGAAAAAGCGACGATCTTGGTCCGAGTATTATACTATATTTTTTATGTACTTCATCATCATCACGGTTTGCTACATTATTCCATACTTCGGCTCGCTCATTTTGATTGTATCTTGAGTGATAAACGCCAACTTCATCGCCAAAATATTTGCGTAATCTATTTATTATTTGTGTTGTAAGTGCAATTTCGGGAAGCATGTACAGAACTTGTTTACCTAATTTAATTGTATCGGCAATAAGCTTAATATACACTTCTGTTTTACCACCCGAGGTAACACCATGTAGTAGCACAACGTTGTAGTTATTAAATGATTGCAGAATACTATTATGTGCTTCTATCTGATGTTTACTCAACTTGAGTTTAGTCTTAACATCCCCATTTAGTTCATCTTCTTTAAACCTACTTACAGGCTTACTAATGGAAATCATTATATTTTTTTCAAAAAGCGATTTAAGGGCTGCAAGGCTTGCGTCCGCTTTTTTAAGCAACTCACTTTGCTCTACAACACTATCAACAGTTAGTGGCAGTCCGGCAAAAGCAATAAATGTCATTAGCAGTTCAAGCTGTTTGTGGGCACGTTTACCTAAGTCATCCATAAGCTGATGCAAACTTTCTTCGCTGACAAACTCATCAGAAATGCTCACAAACTTTTTTATCTTAGGTTTATAAATATCCTTGAGCTCCTCTTCCATGACTATCATCCGTTGCTCAATCATAGTTTTTAGTAGGGGTAATACTTTTTGGTAGCCAACAAGCTTAGATATTTCGTCAACGGTAAGTTTCTTTTTTTCAATTAATGCCTCAGTTACCTGATATTCAAAGGAATTTAGTACGTCCATATCGGGAGTAAAAAGAGGGGACAACACCACTTTTGATTCGCTTGCAAGCTTAAATACGGCAGGAAGGGCTGCATTCATTACTTCACCTTCGGTACTCATGTAATAACTTGCCATCCATTCCCAGAACTGAAATTGAATATTATTAACAATCGGTTTTTCATCAAGTAGAGTGATAATATACTTAGGCGTATAATCCTGTGGCACAGTAGTATGCAAAGTCTTTACTAATCCCGAATAAAGGTGTCTTCTGCCAAACTGTACGCTCACTCTTTGCCCTACTTTAATAAATTCGTTAAGTTGGTATGGCACCCGGTAAGTAAATGTACCGGCAACCGGCAGCGGCAGTAATACATCAGCAAATAAAGTTATTCTGTTCATTATTGTGATTATATAGATAGCAGGCAATGATTATTATTTACTGCCATGAGAACACAAAATTCTTATAATTTATTGTTGCAAATATACATAACTGAGTTAGATATTTAAGATTAAAATAGGCGATGCGTGTTTGTTAACAAAAGAGAAATAAAGGAAAAGTTTAAAACAATGTTGTAATAAGAGTTGTTTGCAAAAGAGTATTTGTTGGTTTGCATAGCGTCCAATATTTACGTAATGTGCGGCAACGATTGGAATGATAGCTTGTTGAAATGGCTGCTGATTTTTTTTGTTGGCAGAAGGAGGCTGACGGAGGAAGCCCACTTACTGCTTACAAAAATACAGCAGCCATGAAACAACTATAAATGGAAAGCGTGTTCGTCCGCCCAAAAAAAGAAAATCTAATCAAAAATAACTCAATTTATAAAGATTGTCACTTTTCGGTGTGGACTCACCTCATTATATATTAAAATTACTAATTTTGCAATCTTATTTAAATTTATTCTAAATAGGAATAAATGGATTGAAAAAGAATAGTGTAAGCATAGGCATATTTATCTACATTTATCTGGTAATCATGTTATTATATTTACAAGTACATATGCAATATTATGAGTGAGGATAAAAAAAATGAAGACATATTAGGCGAGGTTACTTCGGGCGACTATAAATATGGCTTTGTAACAGATATAGAGAATGATTTTGCGCCAATTGGATTAACGGAGGACACGGTACGATTTATTTCGGCGAAAAAAAATGAACCCGATTGGCTGCTGGAGTTTAGACTAAAAGCGTACAGGCATTGGTTAAAATTAGAGGAGCCTGATTGGGCATTAATTAAGCATCCACCTATTGATTATCAGAATATTATATATTATTCTGCGCCCAAGAAGAAGAAAACACTCAACAGTATTGACGAGGTTGACCCGGAGCTAATTGACACATTTAACAAGCTTGGTATTTCGCTCGAAGAACAGAAAATGCTTAGCGGTGTTGCAGTTGACGCTGTGATTGACAGTGTATCGGTTAAAACCACATTTCAGGATACATTGGCAAAGCACGACATTATTTTTTGTTCTTTTAGTGATGCGGTTCAAAACCATCCGGAGTTGGTTAAAAAATACCTCGGCAGTGTTGTTCCGTACACCGACAATTATTTTGCTGCTCTTAACTCGGCAGTATTTAGTGATGGTTCGTTCTGTTACATTCCGAAAGGAGTGCGCTGCCCCATTGAATTAAGCACATATTTTAGAATTAATGCAGCAAACACCGGACAGTTTGAGCGCACTTTGCTTGTTGCAGATGAGGGTGCATACGTAAGTTATCTTGAAGGGTGTACAGCACCACAACGTGATGAAAATCAGCTTCATGCTGCCATAGTTGAGATAATAACTCACGACAATGCAGAGGTAAAATATTCAACTGTTCAAAATTGGTATCCGGGTAACAAAGAAGGTGTTGGGGGTATTTACAATTTTGTTACCAAGCGCGGTTTATGCAAAGGCGTAAATTCAAAGATTAGCTGGACACAGGTAGAGACAGGATCGGCAATTACATGGAAATATCCAAGTTGTGTGTTAATGGGAGATAATTCGGTTGGAGAATTTTATTCGGTAGCTGTTACCAATAATTATCAACAGGCAGATACCGGCACTAAAATGATTCACATTGGTAAGAATACCAAAAGCACAATTATATCGAAGGGGATTTCGGCAGGTAATAGCAACAACAGCTATCGCGGATTAGTAAGAGTTTCTAAAAAAGCTGACAATGCTCGTAATTACTCGCAATGCGATTCGTTATTACTTGGTAACAAGTGTGGTGCTCACACTTTTCCGTATATAAAAACCGGTAACAGCACTGCCATTGTTGAGCACGAGGCAACAACTTCAAAAATTTCGGAAGATCAGCTGTTTTATTGCCAGCAACGAGGTATAAGCGGTGAAAAAGCTATTAGCTTAATAGTAAACGGATATGCAAAAGAAGTGCTAAACAAACTACCGATGGAATTTGCCGTTGAAGCACAAAAATTACTTGCCATCACTTTAGAAGGAAGCGTTGGATAGTGAACCATAACAGCATTCAGTTTTATTAATAGAAAATAAAAATAGATTTTAATACAATAATATGTTACTCAATATAAAAGATTTACACGTTTCCATTAATGGGAAGGAAATACTTAAAGGATTTAACCTTAGCGTTAACAATGGCGAAGTTCATGCAATAATGGGTCCGAATGGCACAGGAAAAAGTACATTAGCAGCAGCAATCACAGGGCGCGAAGGCTATAAAATTACTTCGGGAGAGATTATATATAAGGGGCAAAACATTATTGAATTACCTCCAAACGTAAGAGCAAACCTTGGTATATTCCTAAGCTTTCAGTATCCTGTTGAAATACCGGGAGTTAGCATCACAAACTTTATGCGCACTGCGCTAAATGCTAAACGAGAATATGAGGGATTACCGGCGATAAAAGCAAAAGACTTCCTTAACAAAATGGAAGAAAACAAAAAGCTTGTTGACATACAAACAAAATTAACAAATCGCTCCGTTAACGAAGGCTTCTCCGGGGGCGAGAAAAAGAAAAATGAGATTTTCCAGTTAGCTATGTTAGAGCCAACATTGGCGATACTGGACGAGACAGACTCCGGCTTAGATATTGATGCCCTAAAAGTTGTTGCAAACGGTGTTAACACATTACGCTCAAATAAAAATGCCTTTATTGTAATAACGCACTACCAGCGGCTTCTTGATTATATTATACCTAATTTTGTGCATGTTATGTACGATGGCAGAATAGTTAAGTCGGGCGGAAAAGGGCTGGCTCTTGAGCTTGAAGAAAAAGGTTACGACTGGATAAAAGAGCAATTACAAAATAGATAGCAGATACAATTATGAACCTATCTAAAAACAATACACCTTTGGAATTATCATTAGTCAAAAATTATTCTGATAATAAGCAAGGCATGTACAATTCGTACCACCCAAAAGTAGCAACAGCAAGGGATGCCGGAATAAAACAGCTCAAGATTAGCGGACTACCACTGTCGAAAAATGAAAAATGGCGGAATACAAATATTAGCGAACTTTACAATAATGATTATGTAATTGGTGATGAAAAACCTGTTTTTGACAAACAGATAAATGAAATATTTAGCTGTACTGTGCATGGATTCAACACCAACGTTTACTCATTGCTTAACGGTTGGTACTATAGCGACAATGAGCAAGAAATAGAAACACTTGATAATGGCATTATTGTGGGAAGCATTCGTGCAGCGCAAAAAAAATACCCTGAATTAATAGATAAATATTTTAACGAGTTAACTGATATATCACAACATGGCTTAGTTGCTGCCAATACTGCTGTTTTTACTGATGGTATATTTATTTATGTACCCGACAATGTTAAGTCGGAGAAAGCAATACAGTTTATTAAGATGGTGAACCGTGATACCGGCGTTATGATTAATTCGCGTAACCTTATCATTTTAGGCAAAAACAGCAAACTCTCATTTTTGCATTGCGACGATTCGATAAATCAGCATCATGGATTTTTAGTTACAAATACCGAAATATTTTTGGATGAGAATGCCAAACTTGACCTGTATAAATTACAAAATTTAAACGACAATACAACGCTCATTAACTCAACTTATGTTAATCAGAAGAAAAATAGTAAGTTGAATGTAAATATACTTAGTTTCAACGGTGGCACTATCAGAAATGAATTTAACATTAGTCTTAACGGTGAATATGCTCATGCTGATGTAAGTGGGATATATATTATGGATAAATCTCAACATATTGACAATCAGATACTAATAAAGCATATGGTACCTAACTGCACAAGTAACCAAATGTTTAAGGGCGTACTTGACAATAAAGCATCCGCAGTATTTAACGGCTCGGTTTATGTTGCCAGAGATGCACAACATACCATAGCATTTCAAAAAAATGCCAATATACTTATGAGCTCGGATGCTAAAGTTGACACCATGCCGTTTCTTGAGATTTATGCTGATGATGTTAAATGTAGCCATGGCGCAACAATTGGTCAGATTGACAATGAGGCATTATTTTATTTAATGCAACGCGGAATATCAAAAAGCGATGCCACTCTGTTACTGATGTATGCATTTACCGCCGAAGTTACCAATAAGATAAGAATTAAAGCTTTACAGATAAGCATCGACGACATGATTAAGAAAAGACTTAGGGGTGAGCTTTCTATTTGCGACAAATGCGTATTGCATTGCTCAACACCTGATGCACCTGTTGTATTTGAAATTGATATGAGTAAAATTTAATGATATGGCATATCCTATAGTAAAAATAAGATCTGACTTCCCAATATTATCACAAAAGGTACATAACAAACCCATTGTTTATTTTGATAATGCTGCTACAACTCAAAAACCAACGGAGGTAATAAATAGGATATCTGATTATTATAAAACCGAAAATAGCAATGTACATCGTGGTTCATATCAGCTAAGCCAAAACGCCACCGAGCTTTTTGAGAATGCCCGAAAATATATTGCAAGTGCTATTAATGCTGCAAGTGCAAGGGAGATTATTTTTACAAGTGGAACAACAGATTCGATAAACCTTGTGGCAACGGCGATGACTGACTTTATTAAAAAGGATGACGAAATAATAGTATCAACCATAGAACACCACTCAAATTTAGTACCATGGCAACAACTATGCATCAAGCAGCAGGCTACGTTAAAAGTAATCCCTATTGATGTTGATGGTAACTTAGATGTAAATGCTTTGAATAAGCTGATAACTACACAAACTAAACTTATTGCTGTTGCGCATGTCTCAAATGTTCTTGGAACAATAGTTCCTGTAAAAAAAATTGTTGAAATAGCCCATAACCATAATATTCCTGTTTTAATTGATGGTGCACAGGCAATAGCTCATGTGCCTGTTGATGTTACAGATATTGACTGCGAATTTTATGCTTTCTCGGCACACAAAGCATATGGCTCTATGGGAGCGGGCATCTTATACGGCAAAATAGATTGGCTTAACAAACTACCGCCATATCAATTTGGTGGTGAGATGATTAGCAATGTAACTTTTGAGAATACGACATTTAATAACCTACCTTATAAATTTGAAGCAGGAACTCCTAATGTTGCAGGTGTATTGGGTATGGAAGCAGGCTTAAGATATATTGAGAAAATAGGAATTAAAGCAATCATGAATTATGAAGATGAACTGTTAGAATATGCAACAAAAAAAATATTAGAAATAGATGAAGTGAGGATAATTGGTCAGGCTAAGGAAAAAACCGCAGTTCTGTCTTTTGTGGTTAACGGGGCTCATCCTTATGATTTAGGAACACTACTCGATCAAATGGGAGTTGCCATTCGTACCGGAAATCATTGTGCACAACCATTGGTTGAATCTATGGGCTTAACAGGAACTATTAGAGCTTCTTTTGGTTTATACAATACTTTTGAAGAGATAGACATCTTTATTGATGCTTTAAAGAAAGCCGTTGGGATGTTGCGTG
>CAZGWS010000084.1:0-6567 GCA_964528805.1 uncultured Lentimicrobiaceae bacterium
TCAGATTTCGACGCCTTGCATCTACATCAAACTAAACGCATGAATTATTCAGGCTTAGTGGCACTATTTAAATAATGGTTATTTTATTTGAGTTTAAAATTTTCTGATAATTGCTTTTACAGATTGAATATAGCCCCCTCCAAATAAGTTAACATGCACCATTAACGGGTACAAATTACAATAATCTAATCGCTTTTTCCACCCGTTCTCCAAAGGAAAATGTTTGTTATAACTTATATAAAATTGTTTATCGAAACCACCAAACAGCTGCGACATTCCTAAGTCCATCTCTCGATGTCCGTAATAAACAGCAGGGTCAAAAATTACTGCCGAGCCCATATTATTTATCATAAAATTGCCTCCCCACAAATCGCCATGCAGTAAGGCCGGTGGCTCTACCGGAAAGATGTTTTCGAGTTGAGTGTAATATCTGTCAAAGGCAGTAACTGTTTCTTTATCAATACGCCCGTTATCTCGTGCTAATTTAACTTGTCTTGCAAGTCTTTCGTCTCTAAAAAAGTTACTCCAGTTATTGTGTTTATTATTATGTTGTTTTAATGAGCCGATATAATTATCGTGGTCGAGGCCAAAGTAATTATTGGTATGTTTATGAAGATTGGCAACCTGTCTTCCAAAATCATCCCAAAATGAGATACTCTTGCTACCGGATTCAATAAACTTTAGTAATAAAAACGATTCATCACCATTTTCGCCTACACCAACATCTTCAGGAACGTCAATTTCACCGGTTTCTCTCATAATTCTGAGACCGAGAGCTTCTTTTATAAACATCTGAGGAAAGAGAGAAAAAGAGTTTTTTTTAAGAAAATAATCACCTAAATTAGTGCGTAGCCTATAGGTTTCATTTATTGAACCTCCACTTACAGACAAGAAATCGCTAACCAACACTCCACTTCCGGTGAATTTGGTAAGTACTTTTTCAATTTCAACTTTTAGGCTCATAATTTTCTGTTTTGCCTAATTAGTGTAGAAAAATTAATATCATTCTCAATATATTTTATGTTGTAGAAATGTCAAATCATCTTTTAAATTAGTTGTCGT
This sequence comes from uncultured Lentimicrobiaceae bacterium, assembly GCA_964528805.1. Lineage (GTDB taxonomy): Bacteria > Bacteroidota > Bacteroidia > Bacteroidales > F082. The sequence goes on from CAZGWS010000084.1 coordinate 1,063, forward strand.
CGGCAAACCACTCTGCATATGAAGTAACGGTTTCTCTAAGAAGTAAGTGTTTTAAACTAACATTTGAGGGTAGTTTCTCTGTAATTTTATTCGCAAAGTCGGCAATCATAAGCTCGGAGGTTGGTTGATAATCAGCAAGAATAATCTTTTCAAAGTTTTCGGCAAGTTTCTCAGTTAAGTCTTTAGGTGCAGTATTGTTTAGTACGAGTGCATGGTCGTAAACATCAATAATTACCGAACGCACAATCTTTTTCAGATCGCCAAAATCCATAACCATCCCCAATTTAGGGCTGTTACTATCGGCAATAGGATACCCCGATATTGTTACCAGCAACTCATATGAATGTCCATGTATGTTACTACATAAGCCATCGTAACCCTTTAGGGCATGAGCCATTTCAAATTTAAACTCCTTTGTGATTCTAATTGTTGGCTTATTCATTATTATCTGGATGTTTTAATAAATGTAATTTTATTTACAACGTGAGTTGTATTATCAATAACTGATATAAAAAACACACCATCTATAAGTGGCTTAAGTTCAATATCAGAAAGTGAAGCCGTTAGCCTGCCTGTTAGTAACTTACTGCCGTAAATTGAATAAATTGTATATTGTTTACTTTCAGCATATTTTGATTTTACATGAAGAACCATATTTGCCGGATTAGGATAAACAGAAATACTTTCGGCGTTGGTAGTAGTTACATAGGAAGTATTACCCCAAATTTTGTTAACATATTCAGGATGATCGATAAACGGATTTCTGTTATGTTGGTAATCATAGTAAATAACATCATTTCTATTCATTTCAAAATCATCAGGAGGATCCATTTCATTCCATAATATAAGTTGCGAAAGTTTACCCATAAGTGGGGATGGCGACGTATTTACTTCGTCAACAACCTCAAGATCAGGCTCACCTCCACCACCTTCGTAGCGTGTTGCCATGTAAAATATCATACGAGCAACATCCCCTTTAACAGCATCACGAGGTTCAAATGAGTCGCCATCTTTAAAACATCCGGGGGCTTCCGGAACGGGGTTTCCCCCGATATCAAAATCAAGATTTCCACGGCTACTGTTTACCGAAACATCAGTTGGTCGTATGTGATGAGCATCGGTTCCCGCCGGAGGATTATTTCCAAAGCCGCCATGCGATTTAGCCCACACATGTTCGCGATTCCAATCGTTGGGATTCCCTCCAAAAGTGTTTTTTGCTTGCGACCTACCGCTATAAAGCAATATTACGTTATTGCTGTTATTTGGATCCTCATCGGTTTTTTTAAGGATAAAATCGCGTAAATCATTGTAGGTAAACTCAATGTGGTCATCAATAATATTATGTAAAGCCGTTTTTAGTTGATCTCCTGTTAATCCTTGAGCATTGTCATAATAACCGGGAGGTATCTGTGCAAACGCTACATAACTAAACAGCATACCAAATAATAAACTTGTTGCTAATATGTAATTTCTAATTGTCATGAAAGTAAAATTAAAACATAAAAAATGATATATATATACTCGAAATAATCATAAAAAGTCCACCGAGGGCATATAAAAAAGAAACAAGAGAAAGTGTCTGTTTTCCGAACTTTATTATCATCCCGGTTGTTGCAATTAATATTGAAAATATCAACAATGCTATTAATGTAAACATAGTATCTATGCTAAGATAATTGAATAAAAGTCCTGATAGAAAAGTATTAACTCCTTGTGCAATAGCTGCAAATGCAATGCTACTATATGTATTTACTTGAAGCGACCTATGACCTTTTCTAATATTTATTGTTTCCATAAGCATCCTGATACCAATTAGTAGAAACCCAAAAAGAAATACAACACTCTTAAAACCATCCATTAAATGCATAAATGTACTACCCAGTTTTAAGCCCAACCAAAAAGACAGACATTGAGTAATTGCCAAAATAACAACAAATAAAATTGCCCTGCCCCAATTGCCTGAAGGGCTGATACCAACAGCAATTGGAAATACCTGAACAGATAAGAATAATATAATTAACACTACTAAAGTTATAAGCATTTTAATATTTATTGGTGCTGCAAAAGTAAAGAATAAAATATCATTACGTTAGGGGGGCTAATAATTCCTTTTCTTTCAAGAAATAGAGATAATAAATTCAATTCTTAACAATGGCTATTCATTTTATTTTTATTTTTGTGTGAATCAATATTCAATAGTTCGTGTAGTTTTTGTTTCTCGCAAAGCCGCTAAGTCGCAAGGAATTGGTTATCAGCATAGTAGTTATTTACCAATTGTCTTGTAAGTACTTGATTTAGTATGTGTTATAAAACCTTAACAAACTATCAATATTGATAAGATTAATAAATAAATGAGTTTTCCTGTCGGCAAACTACTTAATTGATGTTTGTGGAAGCACAAAGAATAAAATATTCGCCAATGTTCAAAATTTACAATCAATTATTTAAAATTACCAATCGTAATATTTTGATTATTTTGTTAATAACAGTCTGCTTTTTTAACGTACAAATATTATTCTCGCAAGATACGGTAGCAAACCGGGCGTTTAAAGTTGGCGAATATTTAAAATATCGTGTTTATTATAGTTCAACACTTATAAATGCAACAGCCGGTGAGGCAATATTAACCGTGCGTAATTGGGAAGAAAAGAAGCATGGTAAAAAAAAGGCATACTATCGCATTACCGGACAGGGGAGATCAAAGGGAATGTTTAACTGGTTTTATAAAGTGCGTGATAGATTTGAGAGCTTTGTTGACACATCTACTCTACTCCCATACGCATTTGTGAGGAGAACACGCGAAGGAAAATACACACAAAACGACTTAGTAATTTTTGATAGAACAGATAATGAGGCAACGGTGAACTCTACTGAGAAATTTAAAGTTCCAAGTAACGTTCACGATTTTGTTTCAGCATTTTATTATATGCGAACCTTAAATATTGACGATTTTGACACTGACAGTTTGTTTTATATAAATTTCTTTTTAGACGATTCGGTGTATTTGTCGGCAGTTAAATACATGGGAAAAGCTAATGTTGTAACGCAATGGGGTACAATACTATGCTTGAAAATTGCTCCAATGATGGCATCGGGAGAGATTTTTGCTGATAGTTACCCAATGTATATTTACGTTAGCGATGATAATAATCACTTGCCAATTCTTGCCGAATCAAAAATAATTGTGGGCTCGGTTAAAATGGAGTTAATTGAATATGACGGATTGGTAAGTCCGTTAAAAATTAGAATTAAAAAAGGGGAATAACAGTAGGTTTTGGAATAACCAAACACCTATTGCTGTATTTTATTGGCACTTAAAGTTTTCTATTTTGATGTTTCTTTCACACGCATATCGCCAAGCAGCACATCCCAAAAACCAATAAGTCGTCCGCCAATTTGGGTTTCTTTACGTTTTACATAAACGGTAATATCTTTTTTTGTAGTATCCTGATATACAAGTCTGCCCTCAGTATCGTAGCCTTTAAATTTTTGAAAAATTGTTATTACGCCCACGTATGTGCCATCGGGCTGCTTTTGCAGATCGCTCATATAATCAATATTATACCACTCAATTTCAACTTTTTTGTAGTTGAGGCGCATCAGTCGCTCGAAGTATTTTCTAACGCTATAGTATTTAATATCGGTACTAAGTATTGACGAAACGCCTATTTCGCTACCGGACATAAAAAGCTCTTCGGCTCTGTCAATTACTCTGTTAGCTTCACTCCATGCGGTTTCCTTACTGCCAATTATACTAATGTATTTGCTTAAATCACGAACTTTTTCTATGGCAAGACTGTCAACAGCTTGCTTACGCTCGGGGCTAATATTGTCTTGAGCAGAAGCCGTAAACGAAAACCCAATTAATATTGCAATAATCCAGATATATGATAATTTCATTGTTTTTTTACTTTTTAATTAATTCTAATTCAGTAATTTTACCAAGCCCATCGCGTTTAACCGATTCAACTTTATATTGATATTGCTGTTTATCCTTTAAATAATTAAGGAACTTGCTGATAGTTGTTGGGCGATCGTAGTCGTTAAAACCACCAGCGTTACTAATAATAATTAAAACAGGAACGTCGGGAGTGGCAAATTGCTTTAATGCCATATCAATTTTATTATTAGCATCACCAGTATTTTGCGCTATGGCTATGGCACTCATCAGATTGTCAATGCTTTGATATTTTGATGCTTCCGCTTTAACTCTTTCTTCCTCAGCTATTCTCAACTTTTCCTCTTCGGCTTTTCTTTCGACTTCCGCCTTTTCTGATGATAATTTCGTTTCTACCTTTGCTATTAAATCAGTAACATCTTCATCATCAATATTATACGATTTAATTATATCAAGGCGTTTACTTTGTTCGTCAAGCGTCCATGTTGTTGTGCCATCTAACATTGCTGCGAGGTCTTTTTTCGATTGCTCTACTTTCATCTTATACTCATTGGCAACTTTTTCGCGAGCTAATTTCTTTTTGCTTTTGCAAGATGTTGTCCCTCCGGCAATAATTACTGCCGCGAGCAAAAACATCATTATTTTTGCAGTGTTTTTAATCCGTAATTTCATTCTTTTTATTGATTGATTTTTATTTGTTTTATATAGAATGCAAAAGTATAGAAAAAATTGTGTGAATGAAGTGAAATAATGTTAAGCTTATAGTTGTAGTAGTGATAAAGTTTGCTGTAAATATTTATCAAGACCTTGCTGATATTCAAATCATGTTTGCTCACACATTGGTAAATATTAAAATAAAAAATGACGAAACATTATACAATACCAATTTTTACACCTGAACTTGCCTGTCCTTTTCAATGTGTATTTTGTAATCAACAAAAAATATCAGGACAACTAAGCATACCTACTGTAGATGAAATAATTAGCACTATTGATAGCCATTTACATACATTTAAATCTGTTAACAGGGTTGTTGAAGTTGGATTTTTTGGGGGCAGTTTCACGGGCATTCCAATTACTCAGCAGCGTGCATATCTTAAAATTGTTAGGCCATATATTAAAGCCGGTAGTATTAACAGCATAAGATTATCAACACGTCCCGATTATATTAATGATGAGATACTGACAATGCTTAAAAAATATAATGTAACAACTATTGAACTTGGTGCTCAGTCGTTTAACGACGATGTATTAAAACGAACACGTAGAGGGCATACTGCCACACAAATTGATACAGCATCGCAGTTGATTAAGAGTTCTGGGTTTAAACTTGGATTACAAATGATGATAGGGTTGCCCGGCGACACCCTTGAAAGAGCTAATTATACCGCACAAAAAATTATTGATGCCGGGGCAGATTGCACTCGAATTTACCCGGCAGTTGTTATTAAAGATACTTTAATGCACCGTTGGTTTTCTGAGAAAAGATACGCCCCACTTAGCCTAAAGCAAGCTGTAAACTGGACAAAACAGTTACTCCCTAAATTTGAAAACGCCGGTGTAAAAGTAATCCGAGTTGGGTTACATCCTTCGGAAGGGCTTGTAAC
>CAZGWS010000084.1:6667-11909 GCA_964528805.1 uncultured Lentimicrobiaceae bacterium
ACGCCGGTGTAAAAGTAATCCGAGTTGGGTTACATCCTTCGGAAGGGCTTGTAACTGGAGAGGAACTTGTTGCCGGTCCTTTTCATCCATCATTTAAAGAACTGGTACTTAGTGCTATATGGCACGATATATTGTATCCGATTCTTGAAATGAATGACAGTAAGAAAATCACTATTCATGTACCACCTAAGGAGCTTAGTTACGCCATTGGCTATGGCTCTGAAAATAGAAACATGTTACTACAAAAGTTTAGTTCGGCTAAATTTATCCCCGACACAAATATTACACATAGGAATTTTGTTGTAGTACCTTAGAAACTGACTCATTAAATTTTTTTATTTTTGTTAAAAAATCCGAATTATTAAGATAATATCAAATATAAATATCCCTGCTATTGCACTCAGAAAATTAGAGAGTTACGGTACGGTTATCCCGTTTGAAACCAGCGGAATTACTTATCCGGCAATTTCCAATCATCCTGATGTGTTTTTGTGCTCAACAGAGAAGCATATGATAGTTGCGCCAAATATTCCTTTAACTTTCCGTAAGTTACTGATTGATAATAATATTACCTTTATTGAAGGACAAAGCGTGGTTGGCAATAAATATCCGGAAACGGCGAAATATAATATAGTTATTACCCCCAATTATCTAATACACAAACTAAAAATAACTGATACTGAAGTAATAAAGGGCTGTGCTGGGAAGCAGCTGATTAATGTTAGCCAAGCATACACAAGATGCAGTTTACTGCCGTTAAAAAACAACAGTTTTATCACTTCTGATATGGGAATTTACAATTCTTTAACGGGTAGAAATTTAAATATTCTTCATGTTAACCGAGAGGATATAATTCTGCCGGGATTTAATTACGGCTTTTTTGGAGGCACATGCGGTGTTTACGATAACATCATATTTATTATGGGAAGTTTAAGAAAGTTTGCTGATGGCAACAAGGTTGTAAAATTTGTTAAAGCATTAGGATATGAGATCGTTGAATTATACGACGGACCGCTACTCGACTGCGGAAGCCTGTTTTGTTATAAAAACATAGAGCTGCCAAAAATAGCCATTGCAATTGCCGCTAATACATAAATTGAAATAAAAACGATTGTAAAGATGCCCATAAACTTATAGTGTGATTTTATATTTTTAAACGCAATGTCGAGGTTATCATTATCGTTCTTTTGAACAGCTTTTTTCATGTTTGTTGAAAAGCGGAACAAGTAGTAAATCGGAAAAAAGTAGAGTATTCCTACCAATAAATAAATAAGTCCGAGACCAACGCCGGGAATCCCCATCATGTTTTCATCACCAAGTGTTGAATAAAATATTCCTATTCCAATAGCTGCCACTACAACTATTCCTATAAAAATAAATCCCATAATTGATAGAAACTGAGCCCAACCACTCGTTTCTTTAAGGTAAGTTTTTGCAGATGCTGTTATTTGCAAAGGCATTTCGGTTACTTCATTTACTACATCATTTTCCATAATTAATATTGTTTAGGTTTAAAAAAAAATCAACGTTAATAATAAAATGCCTGCCAAACTACAGAGCTGAAAAAATATAACAAATACTAATTTAATCCTCGTTTATTTAACAATGGTTGAAGGCTTGGTTTAGCACCACGGAAATTTACAAAAAGGATCATCGGATCTTCTGATCCGCCACGTGAAAGAACCTCATCTCTAAACTTCTGACCTAATTTTCGATTAAATAATCCATTTTCGACAAAGGCCTCAAAGGCATCTGCGTCAAGAACTGCTGCCCAAATGTAAACATAATATCCTGCTGCATAGCCTTCACTACTAAAAATATGACTAAAATAATTTGTGTGATATCTGGGAATGATGGCATCAATAAGTCCTAATTCATCCATTTTATCTTTTTCAAATGTATTAAGATTGATGCTATCGGCACTCTTAGCTGTGTGAAAGTCCATATCAAGCAGGCTTGCTGCCAAATACTCGGTCGTCATAAATCCCTGATTAAACTGGCTACTCTCTTTTATTTTCTCAACAAGACTATCCGGGATCAGCTCTCCGGTTTTGTAGTTGTATGCATACAGCTTAAGCATTTCGGGCTGCATGGCCCAGTTTTCCATAATTTGCGAAGGCATTTCAACAAAGTCGCGTTTAACCGATGTTCCACTAATTGTTTGATATTCAACATTTGAAAGGAGTCCGTGCAATCCGTGTCCAAATTCATGAAAAAGAGTCTCAACTTCGTCAACACTCAACAGCGATGGGGCGTTGGCGGTTGGTTTGGTAAAGTTAGCAACATTTACGATAATTGGTGTAACCATGCTGTCTCCCGAGCCCGACTGTTTACGGTATGCTTCCATCCATGCACCACCTCTTTTTGATGCTCGTGGGAAATAATCGAGATAGATTATACCTAAGTGTGATCCATCTTCGTTGAACACTTCATAGGCAACTACATCTTTTTGATACACAGGCAAATCGGGTCTTTCTTTAAATGTAAGTCCATATAGACGATGTGCTAATTCAAAAACTCCTTTTTTAACCTGTTCGAGTGAGAAGTAAGGGCGTAAGTCATTCTCATCGAGGTTGTATTTTTCTTTACGAAGTTTTTCGGTATAGTACCACCAATCCCACGACTTGAGCTTTCCGCTAACGCCATCATTATTCATAAGTTTTTGTAACTCTGCATCTTCTTCCTTTGCTTTATTTAAAGATGGTGTCCATAATCCCATTAGCAAATCGTAAACATTAGCAGGTGTTTTTGCCATATTTTTAGATATTGCTAACTCGGCAAAATTGTTAAAGCCAAGCAACTTTGCTTTTTGTTCGCGAAGAATTAATATCTGTTTAATAATAGGACTTGTGTTATATTCTTTTGTTTTACCCCGGTTCATCCATGCTGAGTATAGCTCTTTACGGCGTTCTCTGTTGTTAGCATATTGTAAAAAAGGTATCCAACTGGGTTTGTCAAGTGTAAAAGCCCATGCTCCTTTGTGTCCTTTTTCAATTGCAACTTGTGCAGCAGCATCTTTAACGGAAGCAGGTAAGCCGGCAAGTTCATTTTCATCTTCTATCAACATGTAATAATTATTGATTTCATTTTGCAGAATATTGCCGAATTTAGGATATAGCGATGCTAATTTTTTGTTGATTTCTCTAAGCTTTTCTTGGTCTTTTACGTCAAGTTTAGCCCCACTAACTACAAACTCTTTGTAGGTATAATCAAGCAAAGCCCTCTGCTGTGTATTTAATTTATTGCTGTTGTTATTTGTGTCATTTTGAATATCGTAAACTTGCTTTACCCGTTTAAACAACTCGGCATTAAGCATAATGTTATCGCTATGATGTGCCAATTCGGGAGCTATTTCTTCTTCAATTTTGGCTATTTTATCGTTGGTATTAGCTTCGGTTAAATTAAAAAATACGCTACTTACACGCCTCAAATCGCTACCACTTTTATCTAAAGCTTCGATAGTATTTCTAAAAGTTGCAGGTTTTGTGTTGCTTGCAATTACATCAATTTCCTTATTCTGATTTTCGATTGCTTTTTTAAAAGCAGGTAAAAAGTGTTTTTCTTTTATTTTATCAAATGGAGGTACACCAAAGGGGGTGTTCCACTCAGTAAAAAACGGATTGCTACTCATGGTTTCTTTGGGTTTGTTATTTTGGCATGCTGTTATTAAAAAAATAATGCTGATCGCCAGTAATGATACTTTTTTCATTATTAATTGGTTTTTAATCGTTGTTGTACGGCAAAAAATAAATAGAAAGGAAGTTTTTCAACTTCCTTTTAAAAATAGTATTTCTGATTTTACGACAAATTTAAATACTACTGGCAAAACTAAACATTTTTTTTAAATCTTTAGTTTTAGGGTATCTCGCAGACAGGGCAACCGCATTTAAAAAAAACGACTAATAATTTGGACCGGACATAATGATTGCCTATTTTTGCAGGGATTTTAGCACCGAATAGTTAACGGTGTTAAAAAAAAATGGGAAAAATTCTGGCCCTCGAGGAAGGGCAAACACTATTAGAGAAGCACTTTTCAGCATTGAAAGACCCACGACGCACTAACAAAGGCAACCTGCAACACCTTTTATCTGACATTATATTACTCACTGTATCGGCAATGATATGTGGAGTTGACAATTGGGAACTGGTTAAAACTTTTGGAGATAGTCAATTGGGTTGGTTAAAAAAGCATGGTAATTTTGCGAATGGCATTCCCTCAAGTGACACTATTGGACGGCTTTTTGCTGCACTTGACCCTAAATCATTCAATGCATGTTTTATCAATTGGATTGAAAGTATCCGAGAAAAAACAAAACATGAGGTTGTAGCCATTGATGGTAAATCAATACGTGGTGCAAACCCAAAGAAAAATGGAAATAAAATGCCACATATCGTATCTGCATTTGCAGCTAAAAACGGTATCACCCTCGGACAAACAAAGGTTGACGAAAAAAGTAATGAAATTACAGCAATACCCAAATTACTAGATCTTTTGGCACTAGAAGGTTGTATTGTTACAATTGATGCTATGGGATGTCAAACTGATATTGCAGAAAAAATAATTGAAGCTGGTGCTGATTATATTTTGGCAGTAAAGGGTAATCAGGGCACTCTTGAACAAGCTGTATTAGATACTATACGACTTGAAAAACACGATGCAATAAATATTGAAGATGACTTTGGGCATGGGCGTATCGAAAAGCGAACCTGCCGTGTATATAGTGAACTGAGCCACATTGAGAACAAAGAAAAGTGGAAGAAACTAAGGACTATTGTAACAATAGAATCAGAAGTGTTTAACAAAACTAGCGGTGAATCAACAACAGAATTGAGATATTACATTTCAAGCATACCACAAAATGCAAAGCTTCTGAACAACTCAATAAGAGACCATTGGTCTGTTGAAAACAATCTGCACTGGACATTAGATGTAGAATTTGGCGAGGACAAATCACGAAAACGAGCTGGAAATGCTGCTGAAAACAACAATATTGCACTTAAAGTGGCTATGACTCTATTACTCAATGATAAATCTAAGAAAGGAAGTAAAAGAAGTCAGCGATTAACAGCGGCGCTTGATACCAAATATCGTGATAAATTACTTAATTTTTAAATGCGGATGCCCTGATATTACAAGCGATGTAAATAAATATCAACAAAATAAACCTTATACTAAGTGTTGTATTCTTACTCATAATTTCATAAAATAAATAATTAAAAAAGATGTCGTATAATTGATACC
>CAZGWS010000085.1:0-7955 GCA_964528805.1 uncultured Lentimicrobiaceae bacterium
TAATTTATTACTTCAAATTATTATATAAAAAGTCAGTCATTTTAGTATAAAGATGATAGCGTGTATTTCCGCCATAGATGCTGTGATTTTTGTTTGGATATAACATGTAATCAAATTGCTTGTTGGCTTTTACTAATGCAGAAATCATATCCATTGTATTTTGGGGATGTACATTGTCATCGGCACCACCATTAATTAGCAAATAGTTCCCTTTGAGTTCATTAACATGGTTAATTGGCGAATTATCATCATATCCTTTAGCATTATCTTGTGGTTTGCGCATATAACGTTCGGTATATATGTTATCGTAATACCGCCAGTTAGTAACAGGAGCGACTGCGATTGCAGTACTAAAATAATCGGCTCCCTGAAACAAAGCATTACTTGACATAAATCCACCATAGCTCCATCCGAAAATACCAATTTTGTTTTTATTAATATAAGGGAGTGCACCCATGTATTTAGCTGTTTCTATATAGTCGAGTGTTTCGTATTTACCAAGTTGCAAATATGTCATCTTTTTAAAAATTTCACCACGAGCACCGGTTCCGCGATTGTCAACCGACATAACGATAATTCCATTTTCGGCAAGCATTTGATACCACATGTAATTAAAGCCACCCCACGAATTTGTTACTTCTTGAGAACCGGGACCTCCGTAAATAGACAGCAACAACGGATATTCCTTTTTTGGGTCAAAGTTATATGGTAGTATTTTCCAGGCATTGAGTTTAACCATGCTGTCATCAGGCAGAGTAATTTGTGGAGAGCTTATTGTAAAAAAATCAGGTTTACTTATTCTATACTGCGAAAGTATTTTACGTAATGCTGCATTATCCTCAATAACACGAACCTGTTTTCCGTTAGACAAATTAACGCTATAAACAGGAGGAACTCCTGAAGTTGAGTAGTTATTGATATAATACTTAAAGTTACTACTAAAAGAAGCGCTATTAGTTCCTTCATCTTTGGATATTTTACCCATTTTACCCTTTAAATTAACTCTATACAAATCGCGATTTAAAGGTGAAGATTCAGCACTTTGGTAGTAAACTAATTTTTGTTTTGCATCATATCCGTAAACATCCGTAACATCCCAATTGCCTTTAGTAAGCTGCTTTGCCATTGAGCCATCAATGTTATAAAGATAAATATGATTAAAGCCATTGAGTTCAGAAGTGATTATAAATTGTTTATTATCAGGCAGGAAATATAAATTATCAGTTATTTCAATATAATAATCGTTGTCTTCGCTGTATATGTTTTGGCTATTACCTGATGTGGCATCAACAAGTAGTATGTTGAGATGGTTTTGTAATCTATTCAGCCTTTCAACTGCCAACTTATTTGGCTTATTGGTCCATTTAACACGTGGAATGTACTGATCTATTTCTGTGCCTAATTTTGCTTTTGTAGTAGCACCGGTAGCCAAATTATAGATATAAATTTCTACAATGGAGTTATCTTCTCCGGCTTTTGGGTATTTATATGTTTTCCAAACAGGATAGAGTTTCCCATAATATGTAAGTGTATATTCTTTAACTTTACTTTCGTCGAAGCGATAGAATGCTATTTGTTTGCTGTTTGGCGACCAAAAGAAACCCTTTGTAAAACCAAATTCTTCTTCGTAAACCCAATCGCAAGTACCATTTATTATATGATTTTTAAGACCATCTTTAGTAATTTGTTTTTCTATACCTGATGCAATATCCTTTACAAAAATATTGTTATTGCGAACAAATGCTATTTTGTTGCCATCGGGCGAAAAATCGGATAGTGATTGCTTACCCCCGTCAGATAAAGGGCTGAGTAGTTTTGTTTTGGTGTCCCAGATGTAATACTCTGATTTAGAAGAGTGGCGATATATCGGCTCCTTTTTTGTGGGAATTAAAAACATGTCTTCTTCTTTGTTCATACTAAATGAACGAAGCTTTATGGGTTTGGTACTATCCGTGGGGATTAAGTCGGAGGCACTGACCAAAGTAGTAACAGAGTCGCCACTTTCGTAGCTGTAAACCACTATCGATCCATGTACTATCATTGTATATTCCTTACCATTAGCCAATGAGTTAAGCCCCCTTACTGATTTAGCCATGAATCTGTAATTAGTCCATATGTCTTTAACCGTAATATTATTAAGTGAATCTTGTGCTGAAACAACATTAATTATTGCGGCAAGAAATACAAGAAATGATAATTTAATATTTTTCATGTGTTATTGATTTTATCTAATTTGTTTTATTGAGAATTATTTTGCCATTGTATATAGGTTGCCAAAGATAAATAATTGTGTAGATAAAATTAATATTTTAGTAAAGTATCTGTAGTATTAAACAAATTATTTGGCTACCTGAACGCAAAAAATAAATTTAATGTGTTTATTATGTTATTATATATATCTTTACAATAAATTGATAATTTATATGGGTACTATTTCTAAATTTGGCAAATATCTGCTTTGTAAAATAGTTATAAATATTAGAGTATCATCTATTTCGGGTTTTTGGCTTAGTATTTGCTGTACTGATAATATCAATGAATCAACTTATAATTAATTAATTTTGCTATGAAACTAAAAATATTTGCTACTGCATTTTTATTTGCTATTGGTCTTTTATTTGCTTCTTGCCATAAGAACAGCCCAAAGATCGACGACAACGTAAATAACTTCCTTGATTTAAAGGTTAGTGAATCGTTTCTGTTTGATAATTTTTCGGATCTTGAAACATCTATAAAATTGGTCAGCACAAAAGCTACGGGCTACGAGACTATTCAAATTTATGATGCCAATCCGGCTAAAGGGGGGAAGTTAGTACTAACCGGAGCTGCCGATAATAATGGTGTATTTAATTTACCTGTACGCATTGCTTCACGTTATTCGGAAGTGTATGTTGCAAAACTATCATCAAACGGCATTAATGAGTATGTACCTGTGCAGGTAGTAAATTCAGCAATACAGATTGACTTTGCTAACAATAAATCGGTTGAAGACAACGACCCATGCACTTCCGGATGTACAACCACGGTATCCGGCACACATAATGAGAATTTCACTATTACTTCAGGTGAGGTAATTTGTGTTGCAGAGGGAACATCGGCAACATTTAAAAAGTTACATATTAACAGTGGTGGTACATTACGCATTTGTGGAAACGTAACTGTTACTAAATACAAAAACGGTAGTGGCAATGGTACAATTTTAGTAAACGCAAGCGGTACAGTTACCCTTCCTAAATATAGTAACTCGCTAACACTGGAGAATTATGGCGACCTCAACTTTGCAGGCAACGGAACAATTAACATTAATGGAACTATTAGTAATTGGGGAGATATTTCATCAACAATTAAAATGATAAATAAAGGCACCATTACTAATGATGGGTCATTTACCATATCAAAAGATTTCGAAATTGTACCACAAGCAACATTAACCAATAACTGCCAGTTTTATGTTACCGAGGATGATGATAAATCGGTACAAGATAACAAACATAAATTTAAACAATCAGGTTCTTTTGTTAATAATGGATATCTGAATGTATCAGGAAAAGCTAACTTTACAGGTTCAGGTAATAAAAAAACAACGTTGGGGTTAGGAAGTTTAATTGATACCCACGACTTTAAAATTGAAGGCGACATTGAGGGACCAAGTACAAATGGTTCGCAGATTACGGCTGAACATGACGGTGAAGTTAGAGCAAGTGCTAACCTTAGTGGGTGGATTGACTTATGTGCAGATAACGAAAATTACAATAATAACGCAAATTACGGTAATCATTTTACTACTTGTGAGAATGACATTGAACCGGCACCATCATGTGAAGCTAATGTTGAACCCACAATTACAAGCTCGTTACAGTTAGGTGGGTTGGCTGGCAATGCAATTACACCATATATTATAACTGCAACAGGAACTGCACCTATTTCATATTCAATAGTAGGAACCCTACCTACAGGACTAACATTTGATGCAGCAACACACACAATTAGCGGTACGCCAACATCGGCAGGTATAGTTAACATTGATATGACTGCATCAAATTTTATGGGATCAGATACAAAAACTCTTGTAATAACAATAACTCAACCTACTGCGCCTCCTGTTATAACAAGTAATCTTACCGACAATACAACTGTAAATGAAGCGTATAGCTATACAATAGTGGCTACAGGTGATCCAACAATTACTTATACTGCCACTAATTTACCTGACGGGTTAACTTTTTCAGGACCCAACCAAATAACAGGAACTCCTACTGCTGCAGGGTCGTACAGTATTGAGTTGTCCGCAACAAATTCAGGAGGAACAACTACAGAAACTTTGGAATTAACTGTGGGAACTCCCCCATCAATCACAAGTAGTCTTACCGCAACAGGTACTGCAGGTGTTCAGTTCTCAACTTATACCGTAACTGCTTCAGGAACAGCAACAATCACATACTCTGCTGCTAATTTACCTGCTAACTTATCTTTTGATGCTGCATCACAAACAATAAATGGCACTCCAACTTTTGCAGGAGTTTATAATGTAACTCTCACAGCAAATAATAACTACGGAACGGATATTAAAATCCTTGTTATTACAATTAATGAGGGGCTTCAACCGCCAACTATCACAAGTTTGCTTACATCTAATGCTCAATTAAGTTTCCCTTATAGTTATAGTATTACTGCAGATGGGTCACAACCTATTACATACTCAATTTCAGAGAATGACCTTCCTGCCGGATTGTCATTCGATGGTAATACAATTAGTGGAATACCAACAGAAGATGGTACATTTAATATAACCCTTATGGCCCATAATGATGCTGGCGATGACTCTAAATTACTCGTACTTACAGTTGCTACAGGTAGCACTACTGATACTGATGGCGATGGTGTTCCAGATAATTTGGATGCATATCCTACAGATCCTACACGTGCTTTCAATTCGTATTATCCAAATGAAACTGACTTTGGAAGTTTTGCTTTTGAGGATTTGTGGCCTGGATACGGCGATTACGACTTTAATGATTTTGTGGTAAACTTTAATTACAAAATTGTTACAAATGCTCAAAATGAAGTTGTAGATGTAATCACAAAATTCCAGATTATGGCAGATGGGGCATCACTAAATAATGGATTTGGGATAGTATTTGACGCACCGTCATCATCCGTTGCAAGTGTAATTGGATGTATGAAGTTTGGAAACGCAGTACAGATCGACCCTAAAGGTTATGAAGTAGGACACACTAACACAACAGTAATTATTCCTTTTGATGCTATAAATCCAATCATGGATGGAGGAATGGTTAATACAGTTCCTGGTGGAAGATATATACAAACTACTGTAAACACAGTTACTACACATTTTGAAATACCTCAGGCTTCTATTGGGACGCCACCTTTTAATCCTTTTATTTTTGTGGATCAGGAAAGAGGACACGAAGTCCATTTGAAGAACCAAGTCCCAACCGATCTTGTTGATCCTGATTATTTTGGAACAGAAAGTGATGCTTCAGATCCGGCTACAGGAGCTTATTACGTGTCATCAACAGGTTTACCATGGGCAATCGAGATTCCGGTTAACTTCGAATATCCTATTGAAAAGGCTGATATTCTTACTGCTTATCTAAAGTTTGCCACATGGGCACAATCATCCGGAGTTGATTATACAGATTGGTATATGGATAAAACCGGTTATAGGAATGCATCAAATATTTATGTTATTCCACAATAAAGAATCAATAAAATTATTTGTGTTGGCTTTTTAATCGTATCCGCTTAAGCAAACACATGTTTCATATGAATATATGAGAATGCATTTTTGCAGTGTGTTTGCGTTAAGCTTAAATCAGAAATATTATTTTATAGGTGTAAATTCAAAGGGACTGATTTTTTTGGATAGCTGTCTTCATGTGGACAAAATGGTTAGTATTTTTTTAACCATTCACATGTAGGTTTAATTAAAAAGACTACCCTTGTCTTATTAAGTTAAAAGGAAGCATCCTCTGACAGAGCGTAAATTGTAGAGAGGTTTGCTTATATGAATATTTTTTATCTGTTACCCATCATAGAAACAGGAGTATTAGGGCGTAGCAAATCTTTGATTTGATTAAACTCCAAAAAAATGTTTGTCTGACCATTTGAATATGGTGCTATTTCGTAGCTGTTATACAAAAATCCTACGCCATTTCCATTTATATAAATATTCTGATTTGGCTCAATTGTATCTACAAAAAAACCGGCCTTTTTAAGCATTACATCATCAGGGATATTATAATCTTTTCTTAGTTGTTGTGTAAGTAATGTTGTAAGCGAGTCGTCAGAATTTTCTTTAAATACATTGTTAGAAGACAAAGGAGTTCCGTTATTAAGATTAATAATGTCGTAAGATATGTTTGTCATGCCGTGTGCTCCTCCTGAGTATGCGTATTTAATATATTCTACACAAAGCAGGTAATTGGAATTATAAATAACCGACATGTTAACAATCTTTTGCCAGTTAAAGGACGCTCCATTGTCGAACCAATCAGTATTTTGCTCTTTATATGTACTATAATATTCATTCTCAAAGTGGGTAAGCATTGAGTCTGGGATATTATTGTAAAAATGTTTACCAAAGAATCCTTTTGCAATAATATGCTTTACTGAATCTACAATCCCAGCCACAAAATATTTATTTTCGGGAAGTAACAGGGTAAGTTCAATTTCGGCGATGGGTGATTTTGTATTATCGGGAATTAGCTTATCTTCAGAGTGTAAGTAGTAAACATTAAACGGTAAAGTGCCATTTGGATAATACTCTTTCATACTGAAATTAAGTTCCCTATTATCAGGAGTCCTCCATGTACCATTATACGAATCTTTGTCAAGATCGCCACTAAAAGTGTATAAATCCTGACCAAATTCTTTCAGTTTTGTATCCTTCAAATTGATATTGCCGCTTACATCGATGGTTTTGCCGTAATGAATTTTATTATCACCTTCATCAATAAACCGGTACTGGTAATTTCCCGATATTTTATTAAATAACCTCATTATATTGGCGGTTATATGGATGTTGTTACCAATCTTGCCCTCAAACCTGCTGTAAAAATAATTACTGCTCGCAGCTTGTTGTGCTGTAATTGATGATGATGATAATAGTAAGATAAAAAATAGTGAATTTTTTATCTTTATGATGACTGATTTGCTTTTTTTATGCATAAAACAGATTAAAAACGGTGTGCTATAACGATAATGTGAGCTTTAATAATTACATTGCAAAATTAATACTAATCCACTACTTTTGCAACATGGGAATAAGCGATTATAACATATTAATTTCTAACGGCGAGGGGTATTATAAAAATAAGGGAAGTAAATTTATTGCCATTGCATATCTCGTAGAAAGCGAAGACGATGTTAAGGCTGCCATAGTTGAAGCAAAAAAAAAATACTATGATGCCAGACACCATTGCTATGCATATCGCATAAATCCTGAAGATGAACGTTCCCGTAGTAGTGATGACGGTGAGCCATCAGGAACTGCCGGCAAACCTATCTTGAATCAGCTGTTATCTTTTGGACTGAATAATACACTTGTTGTCGTTGTAAGGTATTTTGGAGGTACTAAGTTGGGGGTGAGTGGACTTATTTTGGCTTATAAATCGGCTACACAAGATGTGATTCAAAATGGTAAAATAAGGAAGATCTTCATTACCAGAGATATAGAACTTAGTTTTGAGTATCCACTGATGAATAATGTAATGCGTGTGATAAAAGATGAGTATCTTAATATATACAAACAGAATTTTACTTCAGATTGTAAGATTTATGTAAAAGTAAAAAAAGATGCATTAAAAAATGTGCTTAAAAAGTTTGGTAAATTTCATGGAGTTTCAATAACCGAGCTGAAAAACAATTAGATAGATTATTTTATATATGTTATGCATATACGTATATAAATTTAAAAAGTCAAGTGGTTTTTG
>CAZGWS010000085.1:8055-10518 GCA_964528805.1 uncultured Lentimicrobiaceae bacterium
TTTTATATATGTTATGCATATACGTATATAAATTTAAAAAGTCAAGTGGTTTTTGTTTTTTTTATTCAGAATTTATTACTCATATTTGTTCAGCTAAAAAACAAATTAAACAAACTTTTAAATATGTTGTTATTTAGGATGTTAGATAAAGTTAGATTGAAAATGTTTTGAGTTTGTATCCAATACTGATGTTAAAATAGAGTTACCTGTTGAGTAGCAAACCAATTTCATCTGTTTTTTAGTTTACAGACAGTACGATGTAATAAATAGAAAATTATTATTTACAAAAGTAATAGGTTATAGAATGAAAAAGACTCATGTTGAAGTTTGGGAGGGTTGTTTATCTGTCATAAAAGACAATATTCCACCTAAAAGTTATAATACTTGGTTTACCCCCATAGTACCCATAAGTCTTATTAATAATGTCTTAACAATTCAGGTTCCCAGCCAATTTTTTTATGAATGGTTAGAGGAAAATTTCATTGGTCTGTTACGCAAAACAATACGCATGCAGATAGGACCACATGCATCTCTTGAATATAGCGTAATTGTTGCAAATAATTATAATAAGTCAAAATCATACGCAGTAAAATATCCGGCTGCTGACAGAAAGAGTACTCAAAATAAATCGGTATCCATGCCTCTTGATCTTAACAAAGGAAAAACCGGGGATATTCCAAATCCTTTTATTATTCCGGGACTAAAAAAGCTTAAAGTTGAATCACAACTTGTTCATACATACACATTTGAAAATTTTATTGAGGGCGACTGTAATAGGTTGGCACGTTCTGCCGGATGGGCAATAGCTGAAAATCCAGGTAAAACTGCTTTTAACCCTCTGTTGGTTTATAGCAATGTAGGATTAGGGAAAACTCATCTTGCTCATGCTATCGGTTTGCAAGTAAAAAATAACTTTCCTGATAAGATTGTTCTCTATGTTAAAACAGATCAGTTTATGAATCAATATACTGATTCTGTTAGAAATAATAATCAAAACGATTTTATTCATTTTTATCAGATGATTGATGTTCTCATTATCGACGACATACAATTTTTAGCAGGAAAAGAAAAAACACAGAATATATTTTTTCATATCTTTAACCACTTACATCAAAACAATAAACAACTTATTCTTACTTCTGATAAGCCGCCTGTTGAGTTAAAAGGTATGGAACCCAGATTATTATCACGATTTAAATGGGGGCTTGCAGCAGATCTTCAAGTTCCTGACTTAGACACTCGTATTGCAATATTAAAAAAGAAATTGTATAAAGACGGCATTGATATGCCATACGATGTTGTTGAATACCTTGCCTATAGTATCACAACAAATGTAAGGGAAATGGAGGGTGCTTTGATATCAATATTAGCACAGTCAACACTTAACAAAAAAGAAATTACCCTCGACTTGGCAAGACAAATGATTGATACTTTTGTTAAAAGTACAACACGAGAGATATCGATTGACTATATTCAAAAAATTGTTGGCGATTATTTTAACGTGCCTATTAACATACTTGTGTCAAAAACAAGAAAGAGAGAAATTGTACAAGCCAGACAATTGGCGATGTATTTTTCTAAATTGCATACAAAAAATTCTTTAGCATCCATAGGTTTGCATTGTGGCAATAGAGATCATGCTACTGTATTGCATGCATGTCGTACAGTTAATAATTTGCTTGATACCGATAGCCAGTTTAAAGTGTATGTTGAAGATATTAGTAAGAAATTAAAAATTTAGCCTCTATTTGTTACTTGTTTAAATTTAATAAAGTCGGTTTAATTGAAAGAATTACTGTACTAAATATTAGGTCTTTTCATTATGTTGTATTCTGCACCAAATAAAAACGACATTAAACAAGCTGCCAAACGAATACATTCATACGTGCATGTTACTCCGGTGCTTTCATCACATTTGTTAAACAAAATGTTTGATGCAAACTTATTTTTTAAATGTGAAAATTTTCAAAAAACAGGATCGTTTAAGTCAAGAGGTGCCGTAAATGCTATCTTGTCGTTGGAGTCATCGGATGTTAAAAATGGTGTTGCAACTCACTCATCGGGTAATTTCGCGCAGGCATTAGCTCGTGCGGCAGGCATATTACATGTGCCGGCATATATAGTGATGCCTAAAAATGCTCCAAAAGTTAAAATAGATGCAGTACTGGGTTATGGTGGTCAGATAACATTTTGCGAACCCAATCTGCCGGCTCGCGAAGAAACACTAAAGCAGGTAATTTGCCGTACAAACGCTGTTGAGATTCACCCTTATGATAATTATGATATAATTGCGGGGCAGGGGACTGCTGCACTTGAACTGTGTAATGAAGTTGATGATATTGATGTAATTTTATGTCCCGTTGGTGGCGGCGGATTACTAAGTGGTACTGCCCTAAGCGCTGCATATTTTGGAACAGATATTAAAACAATTGCTTGCGAGCCTGCTAATGCAGATGATGCTTA
>CAZGWS010000085.1:10618-11801 GCA_964528805.1 uncultured Lentimicrobiaceae bacterium
AGGTTTTTGAGTAGGCTTAAGCACCCAGTAGATATTGATAAAATTACGTTTTTTGAATTGAATAAACATACACACGAGTCGGAGGTGTTTTCTTATTTAGATAAGCTTCGAGAAGGTAAATCAATAGGATTGCTTTCGGAAGCCGGTACTCCTTGTATTGCCGACCCTGGGGCTGTTGTTGTTAAAATGGCACATGAGTTAAATATTGAAGTTGTGCCACTTGTTGGTCCAAATTCAATTATTCTTTCATTGATGGCATCGGGGTTTAACGGGCAAAATTTCACTTTCCATGGTTATCTTCCAATTGACAAGCTTGCTCTCTCAAAAAAGCTAAAAGAAATTGAACAGAAAGCCGGAAGGGAAAATCAAACTCAAATTTTTATCGAAACACCATACAGAAATAACCAGATGTTGAGTTCAATAATTAAGTCGTGCTCCCCAAACACTTTATTGTGTATTGCAACCAACCTGACTTTACAAACTCAAACAATTACAACATTGCCTATCTCTAATTGGAAGTACAAAAAGCCCGACTTTCACAAGAAGCCGACAGTATTTTTACTTTACCGATAAACAAAACAGAACTTTGTGGATTAGCTGTAATTAAATTTTCTATCAAATAAAATACTCCTTAGGTCTTCCTCTTTTTCTTTTTAGCTGCCGGGAAAAGCACATTGTTGAGTATCAGTCTGTAACCAGGTGAATTGGGATGTAAATTTAGATCGGTTTTAGGGTCTCCAATGCGGTGCTGATAGTCTTCCGGATCGTGACCACCGTAGAATGTCCAGAAACCCTTTCCGTATTCGCCATGAATATACCTTGCTTCATGGGCTGCTTTGTTTTCACCCATTATAATCACATTCGACTTTATGAGATCTTCGTTGAAAGCTGTTGTTTGACCCATAAATCCTTTTATTAGTTTTTGATGATTCTGACATAACATTGTGGGGATATGATCCCATTTTGCCGAAAAGTCGAAAAGCAGGAAGTAGTCGTTATTTTCGTGTATGCTTCGTGGTCTGGTTTCGGTAACGTCAATGTTTGATATTTCGTATTTTGCAGGATTTGTAACAATAGTAAAATCTTTAAATACCATACAGTTGTCGTAGTTAAGTTTTTCTTGTGCATTAGGATCCATGGGGTCGCCATCAAACATAACATCACAAATATCAACATTGGCAGC
>CAZGWS010000086.1:0-4890 GCA_964528805.1 uncultured Lentimicrobiaceae bacterium
AAAATAATTCTATGTTCCGTTTTCGTTAAAAGATTTCACTTAATTTTGCAGTCTTCAAAAAAATACATCATGAAAATAAAAATCTTAGTAGTTGCCCTAATTGTACTTTCAGTATTACAATCATCGGCACAAATGATTAACAGCACTGTTGTAAATCCTAAAACAAAGTCAAAAATGCTTGTCGGCTATTGTGATAAAAGTGGACTAGAGAAAGGTAACTTTGGTGTTTACTTTAATAGCCAATACGATGTTTATAAACCAAGTAAAAAATATATTAAAAAAATAGAAAGTAAAATAGATGATACTGAAATAACTATTGTTTTTGGCACATGGTGCTCCGACAGCCAAAGAGAAGTTCCTCGTTTTTTTAAAATATTAAACGACGCCGGATATAACGATAAGCGTATTAAATTAATTGCCGTTGATAAAAATAAAGAGGCTATAGTTGTTGATATTAAAAATTTAGATATACAAAAAATACCCACATTTATAATTTACAAAAATAATATTGAAATAGGTCGTATCGTCGAAACACCAAAAAAACTACTTGAAAAAGACCTTTGGAATATTATTAAATAGTCTTATCATTAATATGTTTAAAGTATCGCCTTTAACATGTGTTTTTTAATTTTCGTGTTACTTTACGCCTCATCGGGGAACTTTGTGTTGTAATTCTGCCTTTTGGGAGATAGTTTACAAAAACGCTTTGTTTCGCAGAGAAAACTTATCATTAACATTTATTTATTAACTCTGATTAACACCTTTTATGATTATATTTACTAAGATATCAGATGCCGGCAACTTTGTAAAAAAACAAATACTAAATAGCAAAACAATAGGGTTTGTGCCAACAATGGGTGCCCTTCACCGTGGGCATCTTGAGTTAATGAAACGAGCAAAGCAAGAAAACGAACTACTTATTGTAAGTATTTTTGTTAACCCCATTCAATTTAATAATCCACAAGATCTTGAAAAATATCCCAGAGACATAGATAAAGACATTACCTTACTAATAAATATTGGTTGCGATATGCTTTTTGTGCCAAGCGTCGAAGAAATGTATCCTGTAAAGATTACAAAACAATATTATTTTGGATTACTGGAAAATGTAATGGAAGGAGCCTTGCGCCCAGGGCATTTTAACGGAGTGGCAGTAGTAATTAATAAGCTGTTTAATATTATACTTCCCAACAAGGCATATTTTGGCGAAAAAGATTACCAACAATTGGCAATAATTAACAAGTTGGTTGAAATAAATAACATTCCGGTACAAATTATTCCGTGCAATATAGTAAGAGACCCTAACGGTTTAGCCTTAAGCTCGCGAAATAAACGTCTTTCTGATGTACAGCGAGAAGCAGCTCCATATATTTATGAAGTGCTAAAATTTGCTAAAAAAAATTACAAAATAACACCACCACAATTACTAAAAAATATTGTCAGCAAACTTATTAATAACAAACAAGAGTTTAATTTAGAGTACTTTGAGTTTGCCGATGATAAAAATTTACAACCGATAAATTCATGGAAATCAGCAACAGGTGTAATTGGTTTTATAGCTGTTTGGCTCGGGGAAGTGAGATTAATAGACAATATCAGAATAATTTAATAATTTTGCACTTTTGGGTTATTACAACTTATTATTAAACTAATGAACATAGAAGTACTAAAATCTAAAATACATAAAGCCAGAGTAACGATGGCCGATTTGAATTATATTGGAAGTATTGCCATAGATGAAGATTTAATGGAGGCGGCTAATTTAATTGAAAATGAGAAAGTTAGTATATATAATATTACAAATGGAGAACGCTTGACAACTTATGTTATTAAAGGAAAGCGAGGAACAGGTATTATATCGTTAAATGGTGCTGCTGCTCGAAAAGTAGCTATAAATGATTACGTTATAATTGTTTCGTATGCAAGTATGGAATTTGAAGAAGCTCGTGCATTTAAGCCCCGTATTATATTTCCTGATAAACATAACCAAATAAAATAGTGCTTTGGCATCTATCCAGAAAAAAAAGATTTTAAAAATCGTTCAGTATTTATTTTTTTTAGCTCTTGGCATTAGTTTACTTTGGCTAAGCTTTAGAAAACTTGATTTGCGAGTAGTTTGGAATGACATCCTCATTGCAAATTATTATTGGCTTATTCTTTCTTTAATTTTTGCAATAGGATCACATATTGTAAGAGCTCTTAGGTGGAACTTGCTCATTAACTCCCTTAACTACAAAACAAAAGTCTCCACAACATTCTTTGCGGTAATGGTAGGGTATATGGCAAACACAGCTGTGCCCAGAATGGGTGAATTTGTAAGATGTGGTGTACTGTCGAAAAAAGAAAAAATTCCGTTTAATTTATTGTTCGGTACTGTAATTTCTGAAAGAATATTTGACATGATAACACTACTGGTAATTATGTTCTTTGTCATTATATTTCAGATTGAATCGTTGGGGAGATTTTTAAGTCAATTTTTCGGTCCGTTTTTTACAAATTTATTTTCAAATATTCAAAGTATATTAATATTTACAGGTGTTACTATTATTACAATTGTAATTTTGGTTTTTCTGATTATAAAATTAAAAGATACTATTAAGACATTGCCGTTTTACAAAAAAGTTCAACTATTTCTATCAGGATTATTTGATGGTATTAAAACTATCATGAAAATGCGTCAAAAATGGCTGTTTCTAATATACACGTTTATAATTTGGCTGTTTTATGCTTTAATGGCATACCTTCCGGTATTTATGCTTGAAGAAACAAGCCATCTTTCTTTTATAAACGGACTAACCATACTCGCAATTGGCAGCTTAGGCATAGTAGCTCCCGTACCCGGCGGAATTGGTGCTTATCATTTTATTGTTAAGGCTGTGCTACACGAAATTTTTGGCATAAGCGGTAATGCTGCAGGATCGTTTGCTGCCATTACTCATGCCGGACAAACAATTCTTAACGTTGTTGTAGGAAGTATGTCGTACTTTTATCTGGGATTTTTAGCTAAAAAAGAAAAACCATTAAATGAATAGCTTCTCAATCATAAAAAATAAAGTGCTGAGTAAACAAGAGCTGCAACTTAAGTTAGATGAATGGCAGCGTGGTAACAAAAAAATTGTTTTTACAAATGGTGTTTTCGATTTGTTACATTTAGGTCATGTTGATTATCTAAGCAAGGCAAAAGATAGTGGCGATATACTAATCGTTGGAATAAACTCTGACATATCGGCATCACACCTTGGGAAAGGGAATAACCGCCCCATTACCGATGAAGTTTCTCGCTCAACAATTATTGCTGCTTTACAATTTGTAGATGCTGTTGTGTTATTTGACGAGGATACGCCACTTCAGCTTATTAAAATTATTCAGCCTGATATTCTTGTAAAAGGAAGCGATTATTTACTACAAGACATTGTTGGTTATGAAGTTGTTATGGCAAAAGGGGGGATAATTAAAACTATTGATTTTTTACCCGGATATTCAACAACAGCTATAGAAAACCGAATTAAAAATAGTAACTAAAAGGCATTAATTTAATTTGAGCAACCAAAATAGTACTCATTATTTCATCCTAACAACCTGCTTATAAGTTCCATTTGTATTTGAGCGACCTTTTTACTTCCTACATCACCATTTATACTTACAAGCAAATACGCAGTATGTGATAGTTTGTAATCGCAATAAATATTATTTCCCGATGTTCGATAAATCCTTTTAAAATGCTCATGCAGAGGCATATGTAATGTAGCACACACTTGTTGAGCTCTTAATAACGAATTGTTAAATATATCTTTATCTGTCAATTCCAATTCGGGGTATAAATCAGAAGCATAATGCCTTAACCTCGAATCGGAAATTGCTCTTAAAAATGTTGCCAAAAATTGTACACTTTGTATTTCATTAGTTTTTATTAGTGCGTTCATGGTTTAAATTTTTAAGTTTAATAAACATTTTTTCTTCTTCCGAGCTCAAAGTAGTTGGTACTTCAATTCTTGTCTTAATGTATAGGTCGCCATACTGCGATGTGCTCCCATAAACAGGCATACCTTTTCCTACCAACCTCAATGTACTTCCTCCTTGTGTTCCTTTTGGAATAGTCATTTGTAAACTACCATTAATTGTAGGTATTTCCACCTTTCCACCTAAAACGGCGGTAAACAAATCAACTGTAATATTAGAGTATAAGTTGTTGCCTTTACGTTTAAACTTTGGGTCGCTTTTTATATTAATGGTTATGTATAAATCGCCTGACGGAGCCCCACTCATTCCCGGAGCTCCTTTGCCTGGTAATTTTATTTTTTGTTTATCTCGAGTGCCTGGTTTTGTTTTTATACGCAATTTTTTGCCACCAACATTAATTATTCGAGTACCGCCAAGATAAGCTTCTGTAAGAGTCATGTCCATTTCTGCCATATAATCTTGCCCTTTTCTTGCCGATTGTTGCCGTCCACCTGTCGAACGTGCATAGCCGCCACCAAAAATATTATTAAAAAAGTCGGAAAACATCTCCGGGTCTCCTTCAAATGTTTGATGACCACCTTTGGTTCCTGAACTTGCATAATACTGTGAGTAATCAAAACCTCCGGATCTGCCACTTTGTTGCTGGTTTTTCCAGTTAGCACCCAACTCATCGTACTTCTTCCTGTTCTCATCATGGCTTAACACCTCATAGGCTTCCGAAACTTCCTTGAATTTTTCCTCTAACGATTTATCACCTTCGGTTTTGTCGGGATGATATTTTTTGGCAAGGTTACGGTAAGCCTTTTTTATTTCTGCTTTGCTCGCCTTTTTGTTAACGCCAAGTACACTATAATAATCTTTATAATCCATTTATGCTTTTTTTGAAACTATAAAAGTAAAAAATAATAGCAGTATGACAGAAATAAAAAT
>CAZGWS010000086.1:4990-11628 GCA_964528805.1 uncultured Lentimicrobiaceae bacterium
CTTTTTTTGAAACTATAAAAGTAAAAAATAATAGCAGTATGACAGAAATAAAAATGAGTTTTTTGTAAGTACTTTATATATTAAGAAATTGATTTTAAGTATAATATTCTAGTATAAAAGCTGGTAAAAGTACTATGGTAATGAGCATTATTTATGTCTCATTTTAGCTTTTTCTTTCAAGTATAAATATCCCTGTTGTATCTCATTGTCAGTCATTTCAGGATCATTCTTTTTAACATAGGCTTTAAACTCAGGGTAAGTCATGTCTTCAACCATGTCAAGCATCTCATCATCGTCTATTTTTGAGTTATTATAATCTTCTTCAAATTTTTCGGCGGTAATATCAGGAAACATTTCATCTGTATTTACGCTTTCGAGCTCAATATCATCAGGAACTTGAAATTTACTATCAGAAACGGCAACATCTATTTTAACACTTGTAGCTGTCTCGGAACCTGATCGGGTTTCTGTTTTTAAAGCAAGCCCTTTCCAAATCCAAAGTTTATCTTTACCATTCACCCACAGGCTACATTCTTTACCAATAATAGTTTCTTTCCCTTTTTTCTCAAAGCCAGTCTTTATTAATATGTTTTCGCCTATTTTTTGCCAATCACGATTAGCATCTGCTGAAAGTAACAAAAGAGGATTTTCAATTCTCGTCGCTTTTTTATCAATAAAATCAATGGTAGTAGTAAAAGGACCTATAGTAATAACTCCGGTATTTGATTTTATCTTTTTTCCTTTCTTTTCAACAACGTATTCGGCCATTTTATATCCTGCTCCATAAACAAAATAACTTTTTTCTCCACCTGTTTTTCCTTCAATTTTATACTTAACAATGGCAGTTTCGAACGGATATTTTCTATAATCATCAGGATTTACATTATCGCGTTTTGTTTTATAGTTGTTTTCAAACTCTTCGTATTTACCAAGACCAAAAATTGTAGCTTCAGCACCTTTATCCATACCTTCTTGTGCTTTTTCGAGACCGGGTTGAGCTTTATCAAGTCCTTTTTCTGCTTGCTCCATACCTGCATTCTCACCCTTTTCAGCTTGTTTCATCCCTGCATCCTCACCGGTTTTAAGACCTTTTTCTGCCTGCTTTTCGCCTTGTTTTTTGGCTTCATTTTTATATTTGTTTTTGTACTTATTTTTTATACTGTTTCCGATACCAAATTGGGCATCAACACTTCCTATTATGAATAGGGAAAAAACTAACGATAATAATACTGCTCTCTTTTTCATTTTCTTGGTTTTATTATTTTTCTTTATGTTAATTGCTTATCAAATTTTATTAATTGAGTACTTATTGGTTTGCAAAATTAATAATTAAAGGGTAAAATAAAAAAGCCACATGAGTTATCAAGTGGCTTAATATTTTTATATTTAAATATTTCTATTTAGTATCTCCATCAATTGCCCATTTTAAATAAATAGATCCCCAAGTAAACCCACCACCAAAGGCAGCAAGAATGAGGATATCACCTTTTTTCAATTTTGGAGCCCATTCATAAAGACACATAGGAATTGTTCCGTTTGTAGTATTGCCATATCGTTCAATATTAATCATCACCTTATCCCTTGAAAGACCCATACGTCGGGCAGTAGCGTCAATAATACGCATATTAGCTTGATGTGGTACAAGATAGGCAATATCTTCGGATTTTAAATTGTTAGCCTCCATTATTTCAGCAGCAACATCAGCCATTTTGGTAACAGCAAATTTAAATACCGGTTGTCCTTCCTGATAAATAAAATGCTCACGAGCATCAACAGTTTCATGAGATGCAGGCTTTTCAGAGCCTCCTGCTTTTTGATGCAAATATGGCTTTCCAATTCCATCGCTATGCAATTTTGAATCAATAATTCCAAGGTCTTCTGTGGTAGGTTCCAAAAGCACTGCGCCACCGGCATCTCCAAATAACACACAAGTAGTACGGTCGGTATAATCAACGATTGACGACATTTTATCAGCTCCAATCACAATAACTTTTTTGTATTCACCCGACTCGACAAATCTGCGACCGGTATCAAGAGCAAAAATAAATCCCGAGCAGGCAGCATTTAAATCAAAACTAAAAGCATTTTTAATACCAACTTTATCACTAATAATTGTTGCTGTTGCTGGAAATATCATATCGGGAGTAACTGTTGCACATATCACTAAATCAATATCTTCTGGAGAAGTATTTGTTTTTTTTAGTAACCCTTCAACAGCATGAGCACCCATAATTGATGTACCCTTTTTTTCTCCTCTCAATATATGTCTCTCTTTAACTCCGGTGCGTGATACGATCCACTCGTCAGAAGTGTCAACCATGGTTTCAAGGTCTTTATTAGTAAGAAGATCCTCAGGAACCCATGCATTTATTCCAGTAATTGCTGCATTAATTTTTGACATAATTAGTTTTTTCAAATTATAGAAGCGCAAAAATACTAAATTTTAATATCGCAGGTAGATTATTAACTGTTAAGAAATAACTTAAGTAGTAAAAATACAATGGGTTAAAACACAATAAAAACTCTTGAACATATTATTTATTCAAGAGTTAAGTAGATGCAACAACAAATATAACCATGCTATTACATTGATTTATAGTATTTTTGTAAATTATTCTGCTTTTGCATTCTCAATTACCATTTTACCCTTGTAATACATGTCACCATCAACATAATACGCACGGTGGTAAACATGAACGGCTCCTGTTGTAGGGCAAGTTGCCAATTGCGGAGCCTCTGTTTTATAGTGAGTTCTTCTTTTGTCTCTTCTGGTTTTCGAAATTTTCCGTTTAGGATGTGCCATCTTTTTATTTCTTTATTTGATAAGGTTTAATCTATTTTTATATTCTTTAAAGCATCCCAACGAGGATCACTTCTATATTCAGTATAACTACTAATTTTATCTAACATTTCTTTATTACATGCGCTATTGCCATTCTCATCATCAACATGTACTTTTTTAATTGGCAGCATCAAACTAATAAATTCATAAATATATTTACCAAGGTCGATGCTTGCATCATTACTCGGAATAGTAACTATTTCATCTGAAATCTCTTCAAATTTATTACCATAATTAACTATTAACCTAAAGCTTTTTTTTTCAATATTTAAATTAAACTTATCCAAACAACGATCGCACACTAACTCAATATAGCCAACAAAGTGGAACTTAAAATCCATTAAATTTGACTCCTTAACCATATCAACCGTTAGGTTTAGCAACCCTTTATTAGTATTAAAATACTCATGCTTACTAAAGAACGCATCATCAATTTTGAAGGTGTAGCGGTGCTCCCCTAAAGCCAGCCCCTTAATGGGAATAATATATTCTACATTTTTAATCACCTTATAAAATTCGGTCGGCAAAAATACAGCTAATTATTATTATTTACAAACATTTTATTAACAATAAATTAGGATATGATCAGTATAAAATATTGCAGAGTCTCGAATACATGAAAGAGCTTGTAGCTTACACGTAAAAAATTATGTTAAAGCTACTCATTGTGAACTTACAAAAACTCTACTTTTTGGCTCGCATTTTACACAGCTACATGGTGTTATAAACTCTCTTTTGATAAAAATATAGAAAAATAATTATAAATATACTACTATGAATCGCTCACACCTTTACATTACATTTAGTAAAATACATATGAGAAAACTTAAAGATGAGCAATACAGGTTAAAATATAAAAAAGTTAGCGATATTTGACAGAAATTAATATCAAATAACCAAACACTATGATTTCATTACAAAATATCCCACAAGATTTAATAAACTTTCTATTAGTAAGCTTCCTGTCGCTTACCATTGGTCTCGAACAACGCCGGCATCACCAGGATGAAAAACCTGAAAGTTTATATGGTACCGATCGTACTTACACTCTTATAGGTATTTTGGGTTATGTGCTTTACATAATTTCTCCGGCAAACTTGCTGATATTTATCGCCGGTGGCTTTGGCATACTTGCTTTACTGTTACTTTTTTACTTAAAACGCATGGAAATACGAAAACAATATGGTATTACATCAATAATAATTGTATTGATAACCTACAATATTGCTCCATTGCTTTATTTAAAACCAATTTGGCTAACAATTTTACTTGTAACAACAGTGCTTGTGTTAACAGAAATGAAGCAGCAATTTCGTGCATTAAGCGAAAAGTTTGATAATAATGAATTTATTACCCTTGCAAAGTTTTTAGTTATTGCAGGTATAATTTTACCCTTACTGCCACGGTATTCTATTAGTGATTTTTTTCCTGTATCGCCATTTAAAATATGGCTTGCCGTGGTAGTAATTTCAGGTATTTCGTACCTGAGTTATATAATGCGAAAATTTATTTTCGCTAAAAAAGGTATAATTCTCACAGGATTTCTTGGCGGATTATATAGCAGCACAGCTACAACAATAGTGCTTGCACGTAAAAGTAAAACTATTAAAAATGCTGATGGTGAGATAGCGGCGGCAATTTTATTTTCAACAGGAATTATGTTTATCCGTATTTTCGTATTAGCAATAATATTCATACCTAAGATAGTATCAAATTATGCATTACCATTTTCTATTTTAACAATATTAACTTTCGTTGTTGCTTTCGCAATTTATAAATATGGAAACAAAAATTTTAATATTGAAGTTGATGATACTAAGCCCCGAAACCCTTTAGAAATTAAAACAGCACTGCTCTTTGCTATCCTTTTTGTTGTTTTTGCCGTTGCAACTAAATATGTATTAGAACTTTACGGTGCAAAAGGGCTAAATATATTATCAATAGTAGTAGGTGTTACCGATATCGACCCCTTTTTATTAAGCCTTTTTACCGGTCATTATTCAATAGATATGGAGACAATGACAACGGCAACACTTATTGCAATATCAAGCAACAACGTCTTAAAAGCAATATACTCAGTAATATTTGGTTCTAAAACCATTAGAAACCGAGTTCTTCTTGGATTTTTGATAATAATAATTGCAACAATAATAGTAATAGTAATTTAAATTTACAATTGTGCCTTATAAAATATTATTCTTTATTGCAGTAACGGGTCCGCTCCGAAAAGAGACAATTTAGATTTTGTGATTTTCGGAGTGGGCTCAGTAATAGTATCATTTATTTTTAATATGCTGGGTCTCGGTGGAGATAATGGTTTTTATACCGGTGTTAAGTTGTACAGGTTTCAATATGACTGTATTGCAATTTCAGATATTTTTACATTAAAACTAAAAAAATGGTAAAGTCAACTCGCCATCATCATCACGAAGTAAATTCAAAAGGTATAGGATGGACAATATTTTTAAATATTACTATTACAATTGCCGAGTTTATTGGTGGAATATTATCAGGTTCTATATCATTAATAAGCGATGCTACTCATAATTTTAGCGATGTTCTCTCGTTAGTTATTAGCTACGTTGCCAACAAGTTAACTAAGCGTAAAGCAACTAATAATCAAACCTTTGGCTATAGGCGATCGGAAATAATTGCCGCATTTATAAACTCATCTACACTTATTGCACTTGCCTTTTTTATTCTTTTTGAAGGCGTACAACGTCTTATTACCCCGGTTACAGTTGCCGCTAATTGGGTTATTTGGTTAGCACTTGCAAGCATCGCTGTAAACGGATTAAGTGTGCTAATTATACGACATGATGCCCACGATAACATGAATATTAAGTCGGCATATCTACATTTGCTTAGCGATATGTTAACATCAATAGCAGTGCTAATTGGTGGGCTGGCAATGAAGTATTTTCAATGGTATTGGATAGATTCTGTATTTTCAATTGCGATAGCTATTTACCTGCTTTACACCAGCTGGGGAATATTTGTATCTGCACTTCGCATAATAATGCAGTTTACACCTGATAATATTGATATTAAAGCAGTTGTTGCAAAAGTTGAGACTATTGAAGAGGTTAAAAACCTCCATCATGTGCATGTTTGGCAGATAAATGAACACGATATTATGTTTGAAGCTCATGCTGATTTAAAAAGCAATGTTAAGATAAGTGATTTTGAAGAAATCCTCACAAAAATAAAAACCAACCTGTCTCAATTTAATATTGAACACGTTACAATTCAGCCGGAATTCTCGGTTGAAGATAATAAACAATTAATTCATTAAATTTAAAATTAGCATTATGTTAAATATAGAAAAATGGATAGAATTTGGGTAAAATTTAAATGTACATACGTGTTATGCGTTGCCAAATGGCTTAAGGGTAGCTGCCGCAGCTATGAACAAACTTGGTGTTGAACGTACCGGCGATAGTGCAATACATGCCTTTTTAGAACTCGGTGATAACCACTGCGCTACATGTTTTGCCGATGGTGTGCAAGTTATAACGAGGATGTAATAATTCATATATAAAATATTGTTTTACAGCAGGTTAGACATCCTCATTGCGGTTCGCTAAACGAGGATGAGTGGATAGCGTGGACGCTTGAAACGGGAGTGTTAGTAGTTGATTAATATCTTTTGAAGGAGCTGCAAGCTCGCACAGGCTGTTGCAAGCTTGGACAAACTGTGGCAGTGATTGTAGTGGGAGCTTGTTGAAATGGCGGCTGATATTTTTGTTAGTAGGCAGCGGCTGACGGAGGAAGCCCATGCACTACTTACAAAAAA
>CAZGWS010000087.1:0-11589 GCA_964528805.1 uncultured Lentimicrobiaceae bacterium
CTCTTAATTTGTTTCGTTAAAAGGCAATCTGTTTAGTATTGATCTTCCAAGAGTTATTTCGTCGGTATATTCAAGTTCGTCACCAACTGCAACACCACGGGCAATAGAGGTTACTTTTATGTCGAATGCTTTTATCAGTTTATAAATATAGTAATTAGTTGTGTCGCCTTCGATAGTTGCAGGGAGTGCCAAAATTATCTCTTTAATATCTTCATTATTAACACGTTGTATTAGATGTCCAACATTTATGTCGTTTGGTCCAATTCCCTCTATCGGATTTATTATTCCACCCAGCACATGGTAAAGTCCATTAAACTGAACTGTTTTTTCTACAGCCAGCACGTCTCTAATATCTTCAACTACACAAATTGTGTTTTCATCTCTTTTCGTATTTGAGCAAATTTCACATATTTCTGAGTCTGAAATATTATTACACTTAGTACAAAATTTAACCTCATTGCGTAAGCGCATAATTGCTTTTCCAAGATTATCAGCATATACAGGGTCTTCTTTTAGAATATGTAGTGCAAGTCGTAATGCTGTTTTTTTTCCAATACCCGGTAATCGCGATAACTCGGTCACGGCAGATTCTAATAATTTAGATGAATAGTCGTTCAATTTTATATGTTTAATTTTACCTTTGCAAAACTAAGAAATTGATACGGAATAAATAGGAAATTTTATGAAGACACTAAAGATAACCGTTATAATCATTATGGCT
The DNA here is from genome assembly GCA_964528805.1 of uncultured Lentimicrobiaceae bacterium. Taxonomy (GTDB): domain Bacteria; phylum Bacteroidota; class Bacteroidia; order Bacteroidales; family F082. Next base: position 722 of record CAZGWS010000087.1, read on the forward strand.
TTCACTACAATAATGAATGCACAGTTGGTAAATCAGGAAACCGGTACTGGAGAAAAAGAAGGTAAGTGGGTTAAGTATTTTGGTAATAATAAAATAAAATATGAAGGTCAGTTTCACTTAAATAAACCATATGGTAAATTTACATATTACTATAAGGATGGTAATGTAAAATCTATTAATGAATTCTCTAATAACGGTACAATTGCAGATAACACAACATATTACGCAAAAGGTAATGTGATGGCTGAGGGGAAGTTTGTAAATCAGAAAAAGGATGGCGTTTGGAAATATTACTTAGATGAAAAATCGAACCCATTAGCATCTTCAGAGACCTACATTGATGGAGTACTGAACGGTGAAAGTGTTACTTATTATCCTGATTCAGGTAATATTGCCGAGATTGTATATTTCAAAGGTGGTAAAAAAAACGGTGAGTTGCTAAAATATTTTCCTGATGGCACGTTAATGACCAAAAGTTATTATAAGGATGGGATGCCCGATGGCGATTTCATTCATTATCACATGAATGGCAAAGTTCAAATTATTGGCAGTTACTCAAATGGCTTGGAAGTTGGTGAGTGGAAGTACTACGATAAAGATGGTAATGAGATTGATGAATCGGAGTTTAAAAAACAGAGTGTGGTAAAAAGTATTGAGTAATATCAAGTAATTCTGGTATAACTTTCGACGTTGCCGTTAACAACCTTTGTGCAGATTGGTGTCCGTTTGATATCAGCACGCAGTTAGTATCCAATTCGTTGGCAACTTCAAGGTCGTGTATTGTGTCGCCTATTATTAATGCCTTTTTTGGATCGATTTTTTGATTGCTTAATAATGCTTTCCCCATTTCAAGTTTACTGTGAGCATAATGGTTTCCAATACCTGCTACTTCTTCAAAATAATTTATTATTTTTTTATCTGTTAAAGAGGCAATAAGTTCATTATGCTCCATTGCAGATAACACAAATTGCCTAAACCCAGAATCTTTAAAAAAATTAAGCACATCAATGGAGCAGGAATGCAGTTTGGCTTTATTCAGATGGCTGTAATATTCATTTATAAATTCCATAGCAGGTATCTTGAACGCTTCTTTTTTAAAATTAAAGCCTATAGCATGGTAATAATCCTTAACAGGGAAAGTGAATTTATTGCGGTATTGCCTTAGATTAATTTGTGCCATTTTACGTTTGCTTAGCACTTTGTTCATGCAGGTAACACAATAATCAGCATCGTCTAACAGTGTTCCATTCCAATCCCAAATAATTACATTTATCTTATTAAACTCAATCATGTAAACTACATTATCACATATAAAAAACAAATAGCCTCAATATTTATTGAGACTATTTGTTCATAAACTTAAAGTATTTGTGGCTTACTATCTACTCAGCCTTATCTTTTTCAACTTTTGCCGTTGTCGTTTTTGCTGTAGTTGCTTTTTTTGTTGTTTTTGTTTTTTTTGCAGGTTTTTCTTCTGCAGTATCAGCTTTTTTTACAGCCGGTTTGGCTTTTTTAACAACTGTAGTTTTTTTCACAGTTGTAGTCTTTTTAGCTACAGCTTTTTTTGCGGCGGCCTTTTTAGGAGCAGGTTTTTTAGCTTCAACTTTCACAGCAGCTTTTTTGTCGGCTGTTTTTGTTACCTCTTCAATAGTTTCTTCCTTCACAACAGGTTTTTTCTTTACGGGAGCAACATATAAAGGCGTTCTTTTCTTGCGTCTTTTGTTTCCAGATGAACCTATTACTATTTTACCTCTTTTGGTTTTTTTATCTCCTCTTCCCATGTTTAATAATTTAATGTTAATAATTTGTGTAAAATTAGGAATTTTCATCAATTGTACAAGGTTAGTTTGTAATATTCACAAAATTTTAATTAAAAGGCTATGTGATTGACAAAATATTGTACTAAAAACCGAAATATAACAGTAAACTGTGTGCTGTTAAGCTAATAATGCTCAATATCAATATTTCTTATCCTATCATCGTCTTTAAAAACTGCCGTTCAATAACATCCGATTTGCTAACAGAACTGCGTGCCCAATTTAGCAGCACATTTGTTTTCTCATTTTCGGTTAGTTGCCATGGTATGTTGCTGTCTCTAAGTCTTTGAGTAAGAGTAAACAGCGTTATCGCAGCAGATACCGAGATGTTGTAACTTTCTGTAAAACCATACATTGGTATTTGCAAGTACTCGTCTGCTGCATCTATGGCTATTTCAGAAAGTCCATCCATCTCCGTTCCAAAAACGACAGCTATTTTTTTGTTAACTGGCAACGTTTCCAAATTAAAATCATTTTTGTGAGGAGTAGTTGCAACAATTGTATATCCTTCTTTTTTTAATGCATCAAATGCATTTAAGGTATTGTTACTGAGCTTATTATATTTTATTAGATTTAGCCATTTTGACGACCCCAAAGCAACATCGGGGTTGACATTATATATATTATTGTTTTCAATAATATGAACATCTTGTATTCCTGTTAAATCGCACGATCTCAACACAGCACTGGCATTATGTGGCTGGTATATATTTTCCAGAACTACAGTTATTTGTCTAGTTCGGTATTGCAGTACATCTTCAAAACGCTGCTTTCTTTTATCCGAGACAAAACCCAAAAGGTGATAAAGTAGCTTTAACGTTGTTGCAATGTTGTACTCCATAATGGTTTTGATGATAGTTTTTTACCATTGCAAAATTATAAATTTTATTTAAATGAGTATTTTAATCCAACCTCAAACACACTTCCTTTGGTATATTGCCTTGATATGTACTCATCTCCCTTGTATGTATATGTTTGTTTGTAATAGGGGTTTAGAATATTAGTAGCAGTAAATGAGATTGTGAAATGTTTTGAAACTGCTTTTGATGCCACAATATTTAAAGAGTTGAATGGTTGTTGATAAATGTCAGGAGTACCACCTGCAACGTTAATTACCAGTTTCGGACCCGCAACATTAAATACTGCGTCAATGTTTAAGCCATGTGTGGTGTTGTGATATCCCAATGAGGCATTAACAATGTAAGGTGATTGCCCCGACATGGGTCTGGTATCTTTCGCCCCGGGATCTGTTGCCCTAATGGCTGCAAGTTCTAACGAGTCTATGCTAACCTCAGAAGCAACATAAGTAAAGTTAAAGCCTATCGCAAAGTTGTGCAACAGACCGATGAAATCAATTTTCTTTTTAATTCCTAATTCAAAGCCAAATACTTGAGCTTTATTCATATTATCCCAGCTAAGCTCTTCATTTTGTGCTTTTGGGTTGCTCACTACTTCTATGGGGTTAGTAAACTTTTTATAAAATAGCCCGGCAGATACAATTTCACCGGGTTTCATATAGTACTCGTATCTTACATCTAAATTATTTATTGAAGTACTTACTAAATTTGCGTTACCTACATAAATTCTGCCATCGTCAAAGTTCTCCGAAGCATATGGTGCAAGCTCTCTAAAACTTGGGCGTGCTAAAGTTTGCGAAATGTTAATTCTAAAATTCATAGCATCTGTAATATGCCATGTAATGTTTAATGCCGGTAAAAAGTTAGTATTATTTAAATACCCTACTGTTAGTGTTGAATCTTTACTTGCAGAATTAATAGTCGTTTGTTCCAATCTCACTCCGGTTGCAACCCTTAGTTTATCTGTAATATTTGCATCTATCATAATGTAACCGGCAACAATTGTTTGGTTGGCACTATAACTGTTTTTAAGATCATCGCCTGGGTTGCCCTGAACATATAGTCCGAAATTTGAACCTGTAGCAGGATTGTAATCAGGATAGTTTAAGCCGATGTTATCATCTGCAATAAATTCAGATATATTGCCGTTAAATGTGTTAGATGAAAATTGAAACTTGTAGTCAATTCTTTTCTCGTTAAAGTCTCTGGTTTTATATGAATATGCACTACCAAATTTTAATTTATAAGAATTTACTTTTCTTGATAGATTGATAACGGCATCAGCTTTGAAATTATAATTAAATTCTTGCATATTTCTATAATATCTTGCCGGTACTCTGTAAATTGATGGTTCAACAGCATACTTGTATTTGCCCTCATTATCAGGGTAGTAACTACTGGTAAAGCTTCTTAAGTCAGGTTCCTTTTGTGTCGATTTTGTTACAGACCCAATCCAGTTGATCTTAAGCTTATTGAGTCGTTCAAAATAATGTTCACCTCTAAGCTGAGCTGATGTAAGCCCCCGTTGGAGCCATTCTAATCTGCGTGTTTCAATAAGCAGGTTCTCAATTTCATCAGATGGTTTTCTGCCAATCATGTAACGTGCCTGTGATGTTCCACTCTGATTTTTAAATATGTTCAAACTGATTTTATTGGTTCTTCCAATTTTATACGAAACATTGGCTAAAGCCCCCCAAAGAGCCTCTTTTTCTCCTTGCTTTGCTTTATAGTCGTACTGTGTTATAAGCTTTTGGTCTGATGAACTCCCTAATGTATAATTTGCGAATATGGCGTTGTTAAAATATTTCTCGTTGTATTTATACGATAATCCGAAAACGTAACCTAAATAGTTATTGTGTATTTTATACTGATTTCCTATTGAAAACGAATAGCTGTTGTTAATAGCTGAGGGGGTTGTAGTTGGTTCCATTATTTTATTGAAACTGGTAGTGATGTCTGTTAGCTGCTGCTTCCCGGATGGATATACCGGAATATCTCCGGCGGCGGCATTAGGAATTTTTCTAAACCCATTGTCGTAACCTAAAAAATCGGTATTGCTCCCTTGGTAAGATAAGAAGTTATTGTTAAAACTTGCCTGACTATTGATTCCTACTTTAGCACCAAAGCTAACAGTAAAAGTCTCAGGAAAATCGAGAGTTACAATATCAATTAACCCTCCAGTAAAATTGGCAGGTAGATTTGGAGAATATGATTTATAGACAACCATGTTTTCAATCAGACTTGTTGGAAAAATATCCATCTGAACGGTATTTCTATTAGGATCTAATCCCGGAATATCAGCACCATTGAGTGTGGTTTTGCTATACCTGTCGCTTAAACCTCTGACAAATACATATTTACCCCCTTCAACATTTACTCCTGACACTCTTTTTAATGCTCCTGCTGCATCGCTATCGCCGGAGCGTGAAATCTGTTCCGCAGATAATCCATCTACAACATTGGCAGATTTTTTCTGTATTGTAAGCATTGCAGCCTCCGAGCGGTTTACAGCTTTTGCGCTTACCACAACTTCTTGCAAACCTACACTTACCGAATTAAGACTGAAATCTATTGTAGCAACTTTACCATCTACTATTTCCACATTATGTGTTGTTTGTGGATTGTAGGAAATAAATTGGCATGTAAAATCATATGTGCCGGGTAACAAGTCATTTATTGTAAAGTTCCCGTCTAGGTCGGCAGCAGCACCAATTGAAGTCCCTTCTACCATTACGGTGGCTCCAATTAGCTCTTCGCCTGTTTCGCCATCGATTATTTTCCCTCTAAGTTTTCCCGATTGAGCAGTTATTGTGCATGACAGGAAAATTAAATATAGCGATAAGTATAGTATTTTGTGCATATCAGTTAATTATAATGACTAAAGCAACTAACTTGAATTAGCTGCTTTAGTAAAAATGATCTAATGTGTTAATAATTTTGACTTGAATAATGTAATATTATGATTATTAATTTGTTGTGTTAATTAATTTCATTAGTTGCCCATGTATTTTGAAATAAGAGTCCATCCTTGTGCCCAGTTATTACCTGGTTCAAATGCGCCTTTGTAGTTAACATCTGTAAAGAAAGCGTTAGTTGGTATTGTAGCCATATTTGCTGTTACATCGTTTGTAGGGATAATATTAAATATATCTGATGTTACATTAAATCCCGGATTGTAAACTTCGTTTGAAGCATCAGTAAAATAAGTACTTACTACAATGTTAGCAGCTGCTTCTTCGTCGGCCGTAACACCATCGGCAGCAATCTTGAAAATCGGATCGGCGATAATATCATAAAAAATATTATTTTCGATAGTAAGTTGTTGATTTTGAAATCGAGTATAGCTACATTCACCGGCAAGTAGTTCAATGTCAACACCTTTCTCCTGATTATAAAATATTGAGTTAGCATAATGTCCGCCGGCATTATCACGGAATGTAAGAACTCGTCTGCCGGCACCGGCACCACGCCCACAATAGGTTACATTGTAAATGTTTGGTATTGCATAGGGTTGTCCGGTTTCGGGATTAGTACCACCATCGTGTTCACCCAAACGGTCGCCGCGATCGTAGCCTTGTATGGCAGCCCAAAATTGACCATTTCCACGGTATCCCTGATCGTAGTCAAAGCAGTCGTCGCCACAAAATGCAACAATAAAATGACTTACGTTTGGATCACCACCAAAAAATTCAATGCCATCATCTTTATTTGATATTACTTCAATGTAATCGATAACAGTTTGACTGCCAACACCACCAAGAGTGAGTCCATTGATTTCATTTCCGGCACCAATATCAGTACCACCATGACGTATTGATATATAACGTAAAACACCTGAATTGTCATCATCATTAGTGCCACCGTAAAGTCCTCTCGGCTCGGTTTGTGTTATTCCTTCAATCTGCTGTTCGCTTGGAACTGTGTTAACAATAGCTTTGCCAAGCAGGATAACTCCACCCCAAAGTCCATCATCTAAATCAGAAACAGAACCGGCTAAGTCATCAGCTTCAGCGGTGAAAATAATTGGAGCATCAACCGTTCCTTCTGCCATAATCTTACCGCCTCTGGCAACAATTAATGCAGAAGCATTTTCTCCTTGCCCGGCTCTTCCTTTTATAACTGTACCTGCCTCAATGGTTAAGGTTTGTCCGTCATTTACAAATATTAACCCATTAAGAATGTACGTGTTATCCGATGTCCATGTTGTGGTTCCTGTACCGCTACCGTCATCACTAATTACAATATCATTACTTGTAAACGCTAACTTAATACTTTCATCGGCACGCATAGCCTGCCCTGTTGCATTATAAATAGTTGTTGCAGAAGCAGGCTCTATTTTGAGACTCTCTCCGCTTGTTGGTGATGCTGACAGGCTTACACTAATATTTGCAGAATTTGCGCCGGCTGTATGTTGCACCGTATAATTAACAACCGTAGCTGCACCACCAGTTATTGTTACAATGAACGACTCCTTTGTAAGGTTGCCGGTCTTGTCGTTTTTACTGTAAACAGCCTCACTAAAGTTTACTGTTGCTGTAAAGTTTGCTCCGGTACCCGTAATTGTCATGTTCTTCATCGTTGGCGATGCAGGTGTTGGATTGTCTTTAGTGCTACATGCACTAAGCCCTAATAAAATAATTGCTACTAAGGCAATTAGTAGATTGGAATTTTTCATTTTCATTTGCTTAATAATTATTAGTTTCATATTAGTTTAAATTATTATTCGGCAAAAATAAGTTAGCAATAAGAACTAAAGATTACGTTAATATTAAGAAAATGTTAAGTTAGGAATTGGGTATTTATTTGCTAAAAGTAAGTTCTAATTTTATCTATATTATTCAAGATTGTTTGTAGTGTAAACAACAGCTTTTGGATAAAATACCAGATATGCAAATGCAAAATCAAGGTAATATGTTTTAGGGATAGGAGCAGAGCCTCCCAGCTTACCATAAGTACATTAACTTCGAACCCCTTATCTTTGACACTTTCTTATCAAAGACTTGAAAATGATGAGTTTTCTCGTAGGCACTACTTAGGTTTATTTAATCGGACTTAGTATTTTTTCTCTGATATTAGTTTATTATTTTCATCCCACATAAACCAATTACCAACTTTTTTACCGTGTTTGTAATTCATCTCGTAACGCTTAATACCATTGTCGTCATAGATGGTCCATTTTCCTTCTTTTAAGTCCTTTTTGTAGTGAGCTTCAGCAGTTTTTTGCCCTTTTAAATTCCATGTTAACCAAGTACCTGCCTTAAAACCATCGGTATATTCACGCTGTTCTTTTTTTGTGCCAATATTATGGTAATAAATTGATGTGCCATCTTCTAATCCATCTTTAAATTGCCTCTCCGACTTAATATTCCCGTTATCAAAATAGTCTTTATGAATTCCGGTGAAGAGTTTGCCATCTTGATAATATTTCCCGTCAGCTTGCTTTGCAAAATCTTGTGAAAATGCCCCCTGTACTAATAGAGTAACAATTAAGAGTAAAAATATTTTTTTCATAGTAATGGTTTGCTTGCAAATGTAATATTGTTTTACGTATTTCCAAAAAGAAGAGACAAAATATTTTTGAAAAAAAAGACAAACCTCAAGGGATTTGTCTTGTAAGCTTGTCTAATTTGTAACAATATATGTATTAACCAATAATTACAAATTGCCTATTTTAATTTCAATATTATTGATGTTTTCTTTACACTTTACTTTGGTATTTGACGGTTTGTATGAAATTAGCTTAGTTTTAATGTTGTAAGTGTCTGATTTAATATTTTTAATTTCAAAGTTGCCGTCAAGATCAGTATATACTATATTTTCTGATTGGTTAATTTCTATTCTCACACCAGCCAAAGCTTCACCGGTTATTTTGTCAATTACAACTCCTTTAATTGTAGTTGTAGCTTTTGAAGGCACTTTGTCATTAGCAGCAAAAGATACTATTGAAGTAAGTAATATTATAGCTAATAGGTGTAAAGTTTTCATTTTTTTTCATTTTGGTTAACAAAAAATTATGGTGCAAATAAACTCATTGTGTTTTAGATTGCTGTTAAGTAAACGTTATTTCTATATTAACATAATGTTAAGTTTATTAATAAACAACGATTGCCAATGACGAAATATGAACAATTGTATTGTATATCATGCTGTTAAGAATTTTGTTGGCTTAAGTACGATTGCCTGCTAAAAAAAGAGGAGAACGTGGTATTTTATCTTAGTAATTATTTTACCTTTGCGTACTCATTTTGCGGCAGTAGCTCAGTTGGTAGAGCATCAGCTTCCCAAGCTGAGGGTCGTGGGTTCGAGTCCCATTTGCCGCTCTTAATCAGGTTGATGTTGTGGTCGAAGCAAGTCGTTTATAGTTTTTACGGGGTTAAATGTAATTAATGGTGTTTCAACAAAAATTGTTATCCAGTTTGCCATAGCACCATTCCATAACCCGGGTAATTCTTGAGCTTTAAGCAATTTACCCCCCTGTGATTTCTCCGAAATAAATCCTGTAGTTTGGTCAACAAATTCAAGTAAGTTAAAATTATCACCTTTATAATCTACTACACCGCAAACCAAGTCAACAGGATTAAAATGAGTAGCATTTGCGACTATTTCTCTTTGTGTATTGTCATTCAGGTTCATTTGTGAAGACTCAACAATTTGTAAAGATTGGTTATCGTGGTTATCTACAACCCAAAATGGTCCTCCACCGGGTTCTCCTTCATTTTTTACCATTCCACAAACTCGCATAGGTCTGTTAAGTTTGTTATAAAAAAAATCTATTTTTTCCATTTTATCATAACCAAAGTAAGCATCCGGAATAAATATGTTAAGCTTGTCTTTAGCAAAGGTCTTAATTTCATCTAATTCATTATCAGATATATTACCTCCATCTAACATGTCGAGATACATGAAAGTGGTATCTTGTAGTTTAAACAATAATCCACCTATAACCTTTTTGTAGAGATAGGTTGTGCTGCGCAACCTGTCAGGGACAATGTTATCAATATTTTTAATAAATATGATTTCGCCGCCAATATCGTTTAAGTTTTCAATTAATGCACCATGACCGCCGGGTCTGAACAGTATGCTGCCGTCATCATTTCTAAAGGGCTTGTTTTCAGGTGTTACCGCAATAATATCAGTAGCAGGTTTTTGTATAGAAAAATCCACCTGAAAAGTAATATTGTATTTTTTCTCAAATTTATCCTTTTTTGTAGCTACAGCACTTTCAAATTTACTTTGATGTTCAGGCGATACTGTAAGATGTACTGTAGAAATGCCTGCTTTGTTTGTAGAGTAATGTGCGGCTTCTACAAGATGTTCCTCCATCGCCAGTCTGGGTTCGTCAGGGTAATTATGAAAAAGTAGAAGACCTTTGGGGCGTTTGGCATAGTTCAAACCTTTATCTGTAATAAAATAGTCGAGTACAGGATTGAAGTTATAATTGCTAATTAATTCTTTAATGTCGAGACCGTCGTTTTTCAGCAAGGCTTTAAGTTTGTTATAAAAAGCAAATTTACTTATGTTTGAGAAGAAATAGTACGCTGAATTTGAACTTTTGTCACTTTTGTATTTTTCAATATCTTCATTGGTACTGTTATATGATTCTCTAAATTTAAAAAGGCTTTTAAACATTCTGCTGGCAGCACCGGATGCCGGTACAAACTTCAATATCTCGTATTCTTTAAAGTTATCATCAAAATAATTTGCCATTAAAACAGCTTCATCATGTGTATATGTGTTAAGTCCGTTATTTAGTGTGGCTGCTGCCGATAAAATAATATGGGGAAATCCTGTTATAAAATTGTTTATTTGCTTTTTTATTTTATCAACTGTTAACCCTTTGTCTTTAATTTGCTGTAAATCTGTATCTGTAAACATATGCCTTTTAATTTTGGGATAAAATTAAGAATTTATACTCATATAATCAGCCTTAGCAAAAACAATATTACTTAATTTATTTGCTTGCCTCAAAAAAATAATGGAAATTGTTTAGGTTAATCTTAAAATTAATTATTTTTGCGCCTCTTTAGAGCCCAGGTGGCGGAATAGGTAGACGCGCATGGTTGAGGGCCATGTCTCCGCAAGGAGGTGCAAGTTCGATTCTTGTTCTGGGTACACAGCATAGTACTGCCCAAGTGGCGGAATTGGTAGACGCGCTACATTCAGGGTGTAGTGACCTTATGGTCGTGAAAGTTCG
>CAZGWS010000088.1:0-11481 GCA_964528805.1 uncultured Lentimicrobiaceae bacterium
AGGTTTAATCCTTTAGTTTTAAATTATTCCTATGTCTGGTTTTGTCTCTAATTTCTTTTTTATGTAAATTTTTTTTTAGGGCGTCCGTTAAGTCAATGCCGGTTTGGTTTGCAATACAAATTAGCACAAAAAGTACGTCAGCCAACTCATCTGACAAATTGTGATTCATGTCAGACTCTTTAAAGGATTGCTCGCCATATTTTCGCGAAATTATTCTCGCTACTTCACCAACCTCTTCTGTAAGAATAGCCATGTTTGTAAGTTCATTAAAATATCTAACTCCGGTGGTGTTTATCCACTCATCAACTATTCGCTGCGCTTCATTTATTGTCATTTATATAATTTTTAACGTAGGTTATTGAATGCTTGCTAAAATAGTTAATTTTGCCACCCGTATGGAATCAACAAAAGAATTTAAAAAAGGAATGGACTTTACCGTTAAAACTTTTGCAGGTCTTGAAGACGCATTAGCAAACGAACTTAAAGATTTAGGTGCTAGTGATGTTGAGATTATTAAACGTGGAGCCACTTTTCGTGGTGACGAAGAGTTAATGTACAAGGTTAATTACATGTCGCGGTTGGCTGTTAGGGTGTTAAAACCGATTGGTGTTTTTGAGGTTAAAGATGAAGAGCAGCTGTATCAAAAAGTTAGGAAAATTAATTGGTTGAATGTTTTTAAACTTAACCAAACTTTCTCGGTTGATGCCAATTTATTTTATTCTGAGATGGATCATTCGCATTATGCTGCATTAAAAACTAAAGATGCTATTGTTGATCAGTTTAGAGACAGTACCGGGAAACGCCCATGGGTAAATGTTGAAAATCCTGATATTTATGTTGATGTTCATATAAGCCATAATGTTTGTACAATTTCTCTCGACAGCTCCGGCGAATCGCTACACAAGCGCGGTTATAAAATTGCTGCCGATAAAGCTCCTATAAATGAGATTCTTGCCGCCGGTATGATAAACCTTTCTGGATGGAAAGGTGATGTCGATTTTTACGATCCTATGTGTGGTTCAGGAACAATACCAATTGAAGCTGCAATGCTTGCCATGAGAATTCCTTCTGGTTATTACCGAAAAAGCTTTGCTTTTATGAATTGGGAAGGCTATGATGAAAACTTATGGAAGAGTGTGAAAGCTGAAGCAGATACCTGTATGATTGAAGCCGAGTGCGAAATATTTGCTTCCGACCGTTCAGAAAAAGCCATTGCAATTACAAAGCGTAATTTGAAGTACGCCGGACTGCATAAGGATATTGTTACAGGCGTTAAATATTTTGATAGCGTGAGCCCAACAAAAAACGGGATACTCATAATGAACCCTCCATATGGTATCCGCATGGAAGAACGTGGAGAGTTGCGTGATTTGTACAAAGGTATTGGCAACGTACTAAAACAAAATTTTATAGGCTTCGATGCATGGATTATTAGTCCTAACTTTGAAACTGCTAAATTTATCGGATTACGACCATCAAAAAAAATTACACTTTATAACGGACCAATTGAAACACGCTTCTTAAAATTTGAAGTTTATGAGGGTACTCGCAGGTATGGCGATAAATCAGATGATGATCTAAAAGACAATACTAAAAGTGACATTTCAACCGGTAAAGCTAATTATCGCAATTACGATGATAGTAAATTAAAAAATGACTTTAATGCTGCAAAATCCGGTGAACATGTTAAAAGAACGCCAATGGACGACAGGTCGATGAACCGCAATCGTAATTTTGATAAGGATACTGGAGAAACCAACCCTGAAAAAAGACGTAAAATTAACGCACAAAGGAGTAAAAATTTTGACAGACATATGGATGCTCTTCGCAGATTTACCAAATCTGACTCTAAAGACGAGAGTGATAGAAAATCAGGAAGAAAACGTATTTCGGGAAAAAGACCACGAAAAGACAATAACACACATACCTCAATATAAAACAGTATCTTCTGATCTGTAATAAGGCGGCAGGCTTAGGTTCAATGTTATTTTGGTCTTACAAGACCGCTGATTATTTGCTGTCGCGTTGTGCAAAATATTCATCTATAAGCTTCTTAGCTTTATCATACATCTCTATTTTTACAAAAATGCGAACGCTGTCTCCAGGCAACCCGTCTACCCAACCGGCTTGGATGCTTGATTGAAAAGCATCTTTCATCATTATTTCAATGCCGCTTTCCTGAAGCATTTCTTTTATAAATAAACCTTCAACTTCGGTTCCTACATATACTTTCTTTATATCTTCTGACATATCTTTGGCTTTTACGTTAAAAGAAATCTTTCGATAAAGATACTAAAAATTATAACACCATATAATAAAATCTAATAATAACTTATCTATCAGTAAATATAACCAGTGCCTACAAGAAAATTCATCATTTTCAAGTCTTTGATAAGAAAGTAACAAAGCAAGGCTTTCGCAGTTTTTTTAATTCAAGGAGTTTACGAATTGTAGTTGACCGATTCAAAAACGAAAATAATGCAGCATTTGGTGTTTTCTTGTAAAGATAACTATAAACTAAGCTTAATTATTGCAAAAACCATAATTACCGCACTAACCATCTGTACAGGTCTGAGTACATTTCCGTTAAATACATAATCGAATAATATAGCTGATATGGGGAAAAGTAATTCGCTTATTGTTGCAACAATTGCTTTAACACGACGTAATCCGTAGTAATATATCATAATGGCTCCGGAACCCGTTGTTAGTCCAATTATTACGAAATATATCCAATTTGAGTTTGTCGTTAATCTAAATTCATAAAAACTACCTGTCGCAAAAACAAAAATTAAAAGAAGTATTGTAGTAAATCCATATCTGAAAAATGTAGCGGTAATAAAGTCGTGGTTTAACAATATTTTTTTTGAGAAAACAGTTGAACTTCCAAATGAAAAAGCTGCAAGCAAAGCATACAATGCAGCTTTCATTGTTCTGGAGTCAGTGGAAATATTTGGTATCGAAAAACCAAATGCTAAAAAATAACTTGAAACAACAGCTAACGATGCCCATATAATAAAATGCTTTTTTATTTTCTCTTTTAGTAGTATGGCAGCTAAAATAATAGCAAATATAGGCTGAAGTTTTTGTAACAATACTACAACAGATAGTTGGTGAAAATCAACTAAAAATAATGCTTTTACTATAGCTATTGTTCCTATTGCTCCACCAAATAGTGCAACTAAAAAAAACATAATATAATCTTGCTTAACAAATGTGCTTAAGTTTTTGTATTGCTTATACATAAAAATGTTCATGAGCAAAAATGGAAAAGCATGAAGAACAAAAACTACCCATGCAACATCAAGATTGCCAAGGCGCGGAGTGAGAACAACACCGTCAAAGCCCCACATTATAGCTGATATGCTGATGGCTACTGTACCTATAACAACCTGATTTTTACTAATTTGCATATTGCTGTAATGCGTTGGGTGAATAACTATTTTATTTATCTGCACCTTGTGTGCTAAGGGGCGTAAAATTAAGAAATAATTCCGGTTAAAATATTGAGGCCAATTATTATTTTGAGATTTGTATTCCATATTTTGGAATTACTAATGTAAAATGTTTGTTGTTGTATATTACATTCTTCGAAAAATCATTGCAAAAATTGAATATTCCTTTGTATCAGTATTGTTTATGTTAACAGATGCTAATTTTAGTTAATATTAGTTAATAAATATATATTCAGGTCATTAGCGGTATCTTCTTTGATAAATTGAGGCTAATTACTAACTAAAACTATTATTATGAAAACTAAATTGAATTTAATTACGTGGGCTGCCATTGTTATGTCTATTTTGTTCTCAGGACAAATAACAGCTCAAGGTATTGGAGGTGTCTTTAACGTAAACTCCAACTGGGGCAACGGCTATTGTGCTGAAATTATCTTAACAAATAATACAAATCAGGCTATTGATAGCTGGACGTTCAACTTTGATATAGATGCTGAAATTACATCTTTTTGGAATGTAGGCTCATGGTCAGGCAACCAAAGCCAGGGTTATACATCAACTGATGCCGGTTGGAATGCAGTTATTAATCCCGGAGCTAGTGTTACACTTGGATATTGTGCAAATTATACTGGCAGTATTCAGCCTCCTACAAATGCCGATTTAAACGGAATAGCTGTAACATTTGGCGGTGGTGGTACATCGCAAACCCCTCCAACAGTGAGTATTACAGCACCCTCTGATGGTGCAGTAATACAGCAAAATACTGTTGTAACTCTTCAAGCCGATGCCTCTGATACTGACGGAAATGTAACCGCTGTTAATTTTAATGTTGATGGTGCTAATATTTCTGCCAATAACACGCAGGGTAATAACTGGCAAGCTGATTGGCAGGCGGGTAGCACAGGTAATTTTGTAATTACTGCAACTGCAATCGACAATGATAGCCTTTCAACAGTTGTAACAAGTCAAATAACTGTTCAAAATAACAACGGGGGAGGAGGAGGTAATGGTGGTAACACACTGGTACTCTCAGCACTGCCTTTGCAAATCAATTTTAATAATGGCGATAGCATTACATATGTGTTCGACCAAAATATTTCTAACGTGCTATCACGTAATATCAATATAGTTAATATATCTGTTAGCGGTAATACGGTTACTTTTACCGGACTAAATCCAGGCAGGACAGGCTTGCGAATTATTTCGAATGGGCAAGATTATTTTATGGGGTTGCGTATAAATAATAGCGATGGTACAATTCCCGGAATACCAAATTACCTTTCTGTGGGCTCTGTTTCTGAAGATAGTGATGGCGATCTTGCTTTTTGGAAAGATATTAATGCTGGGGAGCAGAATAAATCAATGGACATAAGATATATTTATATAAATGGTGGTCCTTTAACAGGATGGCAAAGCTGGGGTCCAAATCGTCCTGAAACATTTGCTACCGAAAGCCTTCGCTTCGGTCTTATACCGTTTTTTGTTTATTATAATATCCCTGATGGTGGCGAAAGCTATTATACTGACACCTTACATGTTAACGATGTGAATTATATGACGGCATATTTTAACGATTTAAATAACTTTATGGATAAGGTTCAAAGCGTAATGCAAGGTGAATTATATGGTATTATTCTGGAGCCCGATTTTCTCGGCTACATACAACAGAACGGAAATCCAAGCGACCCTGAATTAGTAAAAACATGTGTGTCAGCAACTAATATTGCTCCACATGTAGGAAATGTGAGGACGCTTGTTGAACGAATTAATAGTACAATTGACAGTAAACGGTCTGAAGGTCATAATATATTTTACGGTTGGCAATTAAATTTGTGGTCATATCCTATTTCCGGAGCTCCACAAGGTGTAATCCGTATTACTGATCAGCTCGGCTTAGATGCCGGTAGAGCCGCCATTCATAATGCTGCCGAACAAACAACTCTGTATGGTATTCAAGCCGGTGTGCTTTCTAATAATTCTAATTTCTTATCTATTGATAAATATGGTTTAGATGCTATGGGCTATCAAAATACCCCTGATCCGGCAAATTCTACATGGTTTTTTAATAACGATCATTGGATGAATTATTTGTACTATGCTCAAACTATGCATCAAACATCGGGTTTCCCAATAGTATTGTGGCAATTACCTGTGGGTCATGTCAATAACTCTCAAGCCGTAAGCTCATATACTGGCAGCCCTTTTGTTCCTTTACCAAACACTTCAACAAAATTTGAAGACAGCAGTACCTCATTCTTCTTTGGTGATAATTTTTTGGCTGATAGTCCTGAAAGGGTATCATATTTTTCGCAAAACCTTTATGGTGATACGCAGTTGCAAACAAATGGAACTGAAATTGACTGGGGAAACCACATGCAACAAGTTAAAGATGCCGGAATAATTTCAACTCTATTTGGTGCTGGTGTTGGTATTTCTACCGATGGAATTGGTAACCCGGCAACCGATGATTATTTTTGGATACAAAAGGTTCAGGATTATTACCTATCTGGTGTAATAAATCTTGATTGGACAATGTTTAATACTTGTGATGGCGGTTGTCCGCCAAATATAAGTATAACAGCCCCCCAAGATAGCAGCGAAGTTGTAGTGTCTGTTTTGTCACCAATTAATATTGATGTTACGGCTTGGGATATGGACGGACAACTTACTAATCTTAGCGTAAATGTAGATGGACAAACTTTTCAATTAGGAACTACCGGATATACGCACTCTATAAGTTGGACTCCAACTGCATTCGGCTCATACGTAATTACAGCTACAGCTACTGATAATGATGGTTTTACAAACTCAGAATCTATTTCGTTCTCGGTTGTGGAATTTGATCCAAATGCATGTGGTGTGTCTTTATGGGATGCAGGAATTGTATATGCCCAACCCGGAAATCAAGTATCTTGGGATGGAAATATCTATGAAAATAAGTGGTGGACTAAAGGTGATCAGCCTGGTGTTGGTGGCTGGACAGATCCTTGGAATTTTATCGCCCCTTGTACTAGTGCACCAAGTCAGGTAACAGGGCTACCCAATACGCCAAATGGCAAAACTACTGAATTTGTAATTTTCCCAAATCCTGCAAAAGATAAAGTAAACCTTACATTTAAATTACAAGCTGATGCAAAAGTTGGAATTTTAGTGTACGATTTACTTGGAAAACAAATGTTAGAATTACAAACCCAACATCTTATCAGAGGCAACCATAGCATTGAGCTTACTACAAGAAGTTTAAGTCAGGGTATTTATTTTGTTAAGCTGTTGGTAAATAATCAGGTAAGCACAAAAAAACTTGTGATTACAAATTAATATCTGATTACAAAATGAAAAATTAATTAGTTACAGTTAAGTAGCTGTTACTTAGTTTATAAAAAGGAATTATAACAAGAAAGAGGTAATTTATTGCTTTGTTATAGTTCCTTTTTCTTTATAAGCATATTTTGCAAAATAAAACTTTGTTGCTTTGCGTTACAATCATTAATATATTTGTAGCTTATTATTTAGTCATAATATTTTATTATAATGAAAAAAACACTTGTTATTGGAGGCAGTCCTAAACCGGATCGTTTTTCCAACAAAGCTATCCTTAAGCTGTTAAGTTATGGACATCCTGTTGTGTCAATTGGTTTGCGAGATGCAAAAGTAGCATCGGTAGTTATCCTTACAGGGAAACCACAAATTGATGGAATACATACTGTTACAATGTATATTGGACCACAACGGCAAGTAGAATATTACGACTATATCTTGAGTTTAAAGCCGGCACGTATTATTTTTAACCCCGGTACCGAAAACCCTGATTTTGCATTACTTGCCAAAGAAAATGGTATTGAAGTAGTTGAAAATTGTACACTTGTTATGCTCGATTATGGTTTATTTTAATATTTGTTTCTGCTTTAGATTTATTTATACTTTTGCACTTTATAATTTTTTTGCTAAGTAGTATAATTCATGAAAGAATTAATGGGGAAATTTATCATATTTACCACACTTGTAATTGTATTTATTTTTGCTTCTACTGAAACAATCATATCGCAAATAGTTTGCGATATTTCTATAGATACACAAATACCGGTATGTCCCGAAACATATTTTGAATTAGGTATAATTGGATTTGTTGAGCCAAGCTACACTTTTAATTGGCAAAAAAAAACTAATGGTAATTTTATAACCGTAGGTACTGATTCTATATTGGGTACAAGTACCGCTGATACGGCTACATACAAGGTTGTCGTTATTGATACTATTGCTCACGATACATGCGAAAGTGCCGAATTTGCCGTTGGTGTTTATCCACAAATTAATGTAAACTTCGACCAAATACAATTAACCTGCACAAATGGGGATACTGCAATTGGAAATTCGGCAATGGTTAGGGCAACGGCAACCGGCGAATTGCTACCCGATGAATACCATTACTACTGGGACGTACCTCCGCTACATATTGCCCCAGGCGATTCATCTCTTGCAATCGGTTTAAAAGGTCATCAATATTATTCAATAGTTGTTAGAGACAATCACAACTGTCCTAAAAATGATACTATGTGGACCAAGACTTTTATAAATCCTGAAGTTGAAATTACCGCTGATCCTGATACTGCATATATTCAAAAACCCTTTATAACATATTCATATGTTAATTTAAGTGTAGATAGTGTTTCCATTTCTAATCACTTTTGGTGGTTTCAAGATTCAGTGCCTGACCCAAACAATAATACCAGCGATTTATTAACACCAACTTATACTTACAAAAAAGTAGGATCGTATGATGTAGTGCTAACCGTTTATAACGATCAGGGGTGCGACACTACTTTTACTAAAACAGTTCAGGTAAAACCTGTAAAACTATTTATACCTAATGTTTTTACTCCCGGTGATGGAAGCGGTAATGAAACATTTATGATAATTAACGATCCGAAGGTTGAACAAGGAAAAGAATATAAAGATGTATTGAGTAAATTTTACCAAAGTTCACATTTAGTGGTGTTTAACAGGATGGGACGAACCGTGTTTGAGGCTGATAATTATGATGGTATGTGGAATGGTGATAATTTGGAAGACGGTGTATATTATTATGTGCTTGAATGCCACGGTACGGTGAGTACTGATATTTTTAAAGGACCGATTACCATAATAAGACCAAAATAGAATTTTTGAATTAAAATATTATATAGATGAAGAAAATTTCGTTAATACTATTACTTTTTATTGGTTTGTTAACTCAATCATGTAATAACAATAACAATAAAAGTATTTCAACTGATGTTGTGAGTAATCCTAAATCAGCAACAAAAACCGCTAAAAAGGGAACTCTACCAAAAATGCAATTTGATGAAACGTTACATGACTTTGGAAAAATGATACAAGGTGAGCGCGTTGTATATGACTTTCATTTTACAAACGTTGGTGGTTCCGATTTGCTTATAACAAGGGTTAGCACAAGTTGTGGGTGTACCGTAGGCGATTATCCAAAAGAGCCAATTGCTCCCGGCAAGGGAGGTACTATTGAAGTTACTTTTGATAGTCATAGAAAAAGAGGCTATCAAAATAAAAGTATAACAATCTTAGCAAATACAAAACCAAACTCGACTACACTACGAATTAAAGCAAAAATTATATTACCGGAAGAAAAATAATAATAATAACCAAATATTTTAAAAATGAATTTTTTACTTATAATTTTAGAAGAAACAGAATCCGCTCAAGGCGGATGGATGTCGATGTTGCCACTTTTTTTAATTTTAATTGTTTTCTACTTTTTCTTTATACGACCACAGACAAAGAAAAATAAAGAACAAAAGAAGTTTAGAGCAGAATTGAAAAAGGGAGAAAAAGTAGTTACAATTGGTGGTTTACATGGGAAAATTGCTGAAATAAAAGAAGTAAGCGTTATCCTGGAAATTGCAAATCAAGTTAAGGTAACCGTTGAAAAGAGTGCTATCGTTATGGATACATCTGAAATAGGGCAAAAGAAATAGTTTTGCCTTATTTTTGTTGCAGTAAGCCCTAGGTTTAAAGTAATATTAAGTAATAACTGGTTTTTTTATGAGTAGTAATTTAACCACATATAATTCCGTTGAGGAAAATAGAAATAGAGCTCCTCTTTTTCCCTTTAAAAGCGACAGACTCGTTTTTATTATATGTATATTAATTGCTGCCGTATTTTGGTTGCTTATTAAACTCTCAGGCGAATATACAGTTGAAAATACTCTTAAAATAAAATTCGGTAATGAACCTCCTGGATTAAGAGTTACAAAAATGATAGATTCAACGTTAAGCCTGAGTTTAACCGCTCGAGGTTTCTCTATTCTGAGAATGAATCTTTTTAATAAATTGAAATATCTTGATGTTAATGTTAATAAATGTACGGTTGAACCAAAAGGTAATTCGGAATATGCAATTTATACTCAGGAACTCACAAGTAGCCTTGCCGAAAAACTTGGTGTAAGCGAGAAGAATATTCTACTTTCAAAAGCTATTATTACTTTTGACATGGAGAAAACCAGTAAGAAAAAGGTTCCTATTGTACCGGTTTATTCTTTACAGTTTAATAGCCAATTTGATTTATACAAAAATGTTACTGCCGATCCATCATCGGTTGTCGTTTACGGTCCTAAAAGTATTTTGGATACCCTAAAAAGTATATCAACTAATAAATTTGTACGTGAACACGTAATGTCTAATTACCTTGTTAATGTAGGTTTGTTGAATCCTGATCCCAATACCCTACGGCTGAGTATTAGTGAGGTTGCTCTCAATTTTAGAGTTGAAAAATTTACTGAATCAGAAATTATGATTCCCATTGATCTTACTAATGTTAAATATAAAATTAAAACTTTTCCTTCTGAAGTTAAAGTGTACTATCGTGTTGCTCAAATTGATTTTAATAAAGTTCATCCGCGACAATTTAATATTTCACTTGTACTTAACAATATCCAAGTGCTACAGGCCAACGAACTATCTTTGAAATTGACGAAACAACCAGATTTTGTACGAAATGTGAGAATTGTACCCTCTGATGTTGAGTTTTTGATAATGAAATAGTTATGTTATGATTAAAGTTGCATTAACGGGTAATATTGGGAGCGGTAAGAGTGTAGTGGCTAAAATATTTGATGTGTTTGGCGTACCCATATTTAATGCCGACGTTGAGGCTCGAAAATTATACCGTAACGTAAATGTTAAAAACAAACTTAGGACGTTGTTTTCTGGTAGTGTGTTTAACTCTGAGGGTGAGGTTGATACAAAAAAATTAGCATCAATTATTTTTAATAATAAACAATCTTTAAAAGCTGTCAACAACATTATTCATCCCTTGGTGCTTAGTGTGTATAACAATTGGTGTTTAAGTAATAAAGATGCGCATTATACAATACATGAAACAGCAATATTGTTTGAAAACAAACTGCAATCTAATTTTGATTTTATTATTAATGTTTCGGCATCAACACATATCCGCATAAAGCGTGTAATGTTACGTGATGGTATTTCGCAAAAAATGGTTGAACAGCGCATGTCAAACCAAATAAGCGATAAAATAAAATGTGAACTTTCACAATTTGTAATCAATAATAATGGAGTTAGTTTTATTATCCCTCAAGTGGAAATTATCCATAAAAAATTGCTATTATTATAATTTTAGTCTCTTACAAGAGCAAGCCTTCTATCCGTAATTAATCAAAATGTTTGCAGTTTAATACAAAGTTGTATTCGTAACAATTAGTAAATGTATAGATTATGAGTTTTCCAGCAGTCGCTAAATAGCATAACTAAGCAAGCTTATTAATTAACAAGCTTGCTTAGTTAGGGTTTATTTAGTGCCACTAAGAAAACACTTACTTTTTGTAAAATGGTATATAAAAAACGTCAAAGTTGAGGCGAACGCAATCTGAAAATCAGAAGTTTACTTAGCGTAAATGGCTGATTTGAAGACAAGCTCAACGAAGAGATTGGCGTTTTCTCATATATAACTAAAATCTACTGAATAGACACATCCATAACATGCCACATAAATAAT
>CAZGWS010000089.1:0-11358 GCA_964528805.1 uncultured Lentimicrobiaceae bacterium
GGAGTTTACGAATTGTAGTTGACTGATTCAAAAATGAGAATAAAGCAGTATTTGGTGTTTTCTTGCAAAGACTAATTAGCAATAGTGCTTCTTACGACCAAACTTTACTTGTAAATGTTTTACATTATTAATTTGTGCTAATACCAAATGTATTACTTTTGTAAAAAATGAACTGAATGATAAGAGAAATTGGAAAGACAAGCTCGATATTTAATACATTCTTATCAGAACTGAGGGATAAGGAGATTCAATTAGATAGAGTTAGGTTTAGGAGAAATATGGAAATGGTAGGTCAAATATTTGCTTACGAGATTAGTAAAGTGATGGCTTTTGAAGAAAAAAATATAACTACCCCCCTTGGTGTTGCCAATATGAAAATAATCTCAGATAATCCGGTAATTGCAACAATACTACGTGCAGGACTGCCATTGCACCAAGGAATACTAAATTACTTTAATAATGCCGATAGTGCCTTTGTTTCTGCTTACCGCAAGTACAAGAAAAATGAGAAGTTTAAGATAAATGTTGACTATATTTCATCTACATCGCTGCACAACAGAGTGTTAATAGTTAACGACCCAATGCTTGCAACAGGCGGTTCAATAAGTGCTGCAATTAGGGCATTGCTTGAAAACGGGAAACCTAAACATATACACATTGTTAGTTTAGTGGCAAGCGAAGAAGGACTCTCGGTTATTAAACGTAACTTCTCACTTTATAAAATTACAATTTGGGTTGGTGCAATCGACGATGAACTTACTGCAAAAGCATATATTGTCCCCGGCTTGGGCGATGCCGGCGATTTGGCTTTTGGTACAAAATTAAATTAACTATGGCTAACGTAAAATTAATAAAAGAAAACGTACTCATCTCTTTAAGTTCCATAAAAAATCATCTGTTACGCACCATCCTTACAGTAATGATAATTGCTTTTGGTATTATGGCTCTTATTGGAATACTAACCGCCATTGATGCGGTTGAATATTTTTTAAACAACAATTTTGCTATGATGGGATCCAATACGTTTAACATTCAAAACAGAGCGTTGCGAGTTCATATTGGAGGCAAAAGAAACAAAACAAAGTCCTTTGAATCCATTAGTTTTATTCAGGCAAATAAGTTTAAAGACGAATACAAATTTCCTGCTGTAACATCACTGTACACACGTGGAACCGGCATTGCGACTGTTAAATACAAATCGGAAAAAACGAATCCCAATACACAAGTATTGGGTGTTGACGATAATTATATAGCAACAGCAGGTCTTGATTTAGCTAAGGGGAGGAACTTTACTCCAATAGAAGTACACCAAGGTAACCATGTGATAATTATTGGCAGCGAAATAGCTTCAACATTATTTAAAAATAATGTAGATCCAATAGGCAAAATGATTTCAATTGGGGGTGGAAAATATAAAGTTATTGGTGTGTTAAAAGAACGAGGGTCGAGTGTAGGATTTAGTGGCGACAGGTATTGTTTGGCACCTCTTGGTAATGTTAGGCAATACTTTTCCAGACCAAACATGAATTACCAAATTAGCGTTATGGTTGCCGATCAATCGAATATGGATGCTGCTGTTGGCGAAGCAACAGGAGTTTTTAGGCGAATCCGCAAAGATAAGTTGGGTGATGAGAATTCCTTTTCAATTATTAAAAGCGATAATATTGCAAATATGCTAATAGGGTTAACATCAAAAATACAAATTGGGGCAACAGTTATTGGTTTTATAACCCTACTTGGTGCGGCAATTGGACTAATGAACATAATGTTAGTGTCTGTTACTGAGCGTACTAAAGAGATTGGTATAAGAAAAGCCGTTGGCGCAACCAGACGAACTATTAGAAATCAATTTTTAGTTGAAGCATTGGTGATTGCACAAATTGGCGGAATACTCGGAATACTAATAGGAATACTAATAGGGAATAGCGTATCGCTGGCAACAGGCAGCACATTTATTATACCATGGCTTTGGATTTTGCTTGGGCTTGCTCTTTGCATAATAGTTGCTCTCGCATCAGGGATAATACCTGCAAATAAAGCAGCAAAACTCGACCCAATCGAATCTCTAAGATATGAATAATTTATTTGCAATATATGTACAAGTAAATTACCCTTCATTTTGTAAAACTATATCTCAAAATTGAAAAAAACAATAATCACATATCTTTTTATCGTTACCTTACCATGCATAATTTACTCACAAGTAAACAATACTTCCAAAAAAACAGGAACTTACCGCATAATGTTTTATAATACTGAGAACTATTTTGATGCAAATTACGACTCAACATTAAACTATAACGAGTTTACTCCCGATGGCAATTTGCACTGGACTAATAAAAAATATCTTAAAAAGCGAAATAATATATTCAAGGTAATTAAAGCCGTTGGCGGCTGGAAACCCATTACGCTTATTGGACTTGTAGAACTTGAAAACGATTTTGTTATTAACGATTTAGTTAATAATACACCACTTGCTAAAAACGGATATAAGTATATCCACTACGAATCTGACGACTTTAGAGGTATTGACGTTGCGTTAATATACGATTCAACAAACTTTAAATTACTTCACTCACAGAAAGTTGTGATACATGACCCCAATAATACTAATTTTACAACTCGCGATATGCTTTATGCTGTTGGCATTATCGGTACTGATACTTTACATGTTATTGTAAATCATTGGACGTCGCGTTACCGGGGATATCTTGAATCGGAACCGTTGAGAGTATTGGAATCAAAAATATTAATACAGCTAACCGACTCAATCTGCGCATCAACAGTAAATGCTAACATATTGTTAATGGGCGACTTTAACGATAACCCCGACAACCACAGTATGTTATTACTTACCGGAAACACAATCTGTAAATTTAATAATATTAAGCTGCTTAACGGCAATCCTGATGTGAGTGGAACCCTAAAATACAAAAGTAACTGGTCGAACTTTGATCAACTTTTGGTTTCTAATCCAATGCTTAAAGGCAGTAATGGAATTAAGTGCTCATCTGAGGGACATGTTTTTGATGCTGATTTTTTATTGGAACCCGATTTAAAATATTTCGGACTAAAAACTAATCGTACAAATATAGGGTTTAAATATCATGGTGGGTTTAGCGACCACTTGCCTGTTTACATTGATATAGAGGTGGGTATGTAGTTACTAAACTTTTTTAAACTTAACACATATTGCTCCTCATTAATCCAGCAAAGGTTAACCTGACTATAAATAAAGCCTTTCGAGTTTTCGAATGTGCAATATTTTTTTTGTATTTTTAGCAAAAAAATAACCGATGAGTAAAAAGCACATTCTTACAATCGCAATTGTTATAATAGCAATAACAGGGAGTGTGCTTTTTATCTTCCGGCATGAAATTATTGAACATGCAATTAAAATAAGTATTAGAAAAAAAACGCATGAAACTATATCGTTAAATATTGGTGATGTTTATTACGATGTTTTTAATTCAACAGTATCATTTACGAACTGCGACCTGCTTTTTAATAACATCTACATTAATAGTGAAAAAACAATAAAGCTATCGATACTTCGATTTGCTAATATCAATATTGATGGCTTATCTTTGTTCAGTTTACTATTTGAACGTAAAATTATTGCTGATAAATTTATTATTACAAAACCATCGCTGTGGTTTAACGAAAACAACAACCCAATATATACAAAGGAAAAACCAAAAAAGATACTGGAAAGTTTGCAATCACATCAGGATATACTTAAAAATTTAACTGTAATTGTAGGTGAAGTTGAAATTACTGACGGAACTATTGAACTTAAATCGTTGTTAAACAATAAAATACAAAGTGGGTCGGTTGATTTTAAGCTCGATTTAAAAAAAATTAACACTACAAAAAATCTTTACCAAGATAAAGACAGGTTGCTTTTTGCAGAAGAACATATTCTTACACTCACAAATTTTAACTACACGCTACCAAACGGTAATGAGTTAACTTTCGATTCGCTCGTATTTAGGTCGAGTACCCACAACATTATTACAAATAACATTAAATTTGCAATTAACAGCGACACAAGCAGCACAGCTATTACGCCATCATACGCACAAATACAGCAAGTAACAGTTGGAGGAATAAACTTTGAGGCAATTGAGAGATTACGCAATTTTAACGTTGATAGCATTAGTATATCGAATATTAACCTTTTTTTTACCGATAGTGATTCTGCATCAGATTATACGATTACAGATACTTCACATAAAAGACGTCATATTTTCTCAGCATTTCATAAATTAAATCTTAATCTATTTACATTAAATAATTTTAACCTGTTAAAAATTAACCATTACGGCGATACATTAATGTACATTAACAAAATGCATCTTAGTGTTGGAAAAGTTAAGGTTGATTCATTATCATTGGCAAACAAAATTCCAGATATTGATTACAAAAGTCTTAAAATTGCTTCTGATAAGATAAAATTACTTGAAGATAAGTTAGGAATTAATATTAACGTTGGCAATTTTAAATACAGCGAAAGAGCAGGATTGCTTTCGTTATTTGATTTCAAAATTAACGATCAGGGAAAAAATGGGCATTCCACATTTATTGCTGCTGCCGACACAGGAATGATATCCGGTATCTCAATACAAAGTTTTTTAAAACACAAACCCTTAAAATTAGGTGTCGCTTTTACTAACCCAATCATTAATATAAATCAGCAAGATCCACCCAATAGGATATCTAAAAAGAAAAATTTATCATTAGAAAATATTGAAATTAACAATGTTAAAATAAAAAATGGCACTATTAGTTTAGTTCAAAGAAACAAACTGAATTTATACATAAACAATCTAAATCTGAATACCGGAAATATACATTTAGTTGGCACACACGATGCATACAAAATTAACACAAACAATCTTATTGCAAACACATCATCTGTTAAAATAATTATCCCTGACAAAGAAATAATTGCTACTTGTGGTTCAATATTTGTCAGAAAAAACACTCTTAAAATAAATAATATCTCAACGCGTATTGATGTCAGAAACAAAATAAACTCATCGGTATTTGTAAACCAATTAGTAGTGAAAGGCATAAATATTAGTCAAATTGTTGACAATAAAACCATTGATATTAAACAATTTACAATAACAAAACCAAAATTTAAAGGACAGATTGACTTTCGGAAATACAAAATACAAAAAGCAGCCTCAACTTCAACACATAAATTTAACTACAAAATAAATATTAACAATTTTGAATTACTTAAAGGTGATGTAAACTTTGACATGCTTGCTAACAATAACAGCATCAATTTAATATCAGGAATTAATATTACAATCGATAATATTTTTTTAAAAGACGAAAGCGACACAACATGGTTTAGTAATATGCTCTGGAAGACTACTTTTACAAACCCGGTTATATCGTACAATAATTATTTAATTAAGTGTAAAAATATTATATCAAACAAGTTCGAAAACCTCCTATCACTAAATAATATTGAAGTTAAAAATAAAGCTATTGACAACCTTAGTTATAATTTCATTATCAGAAAGTTGACAATCAGTAAAATTAAATTTTCAGGTCTTAATTACAACACTATAATCGATAATAAAAAACCTGTAGTAAAAGCAATTTTAGTGCAAGACCCATACCTTGATTTAAAAATTACAGCACTTAGCAATAAAGATCGAGGAACTCACCGGCACTTAACTTCATTCAAACTCCCCATTGATATTCAACAATTTGAGGTTGGCAACCTATCGTTGAAAGTTGAAAAATCGGATAGTGCTTCTGACGCAAAGTATGGTGTGGATGAGCTTAGCTTTAAATATGACATGACTGTTAGCGATAAGTTAATTGATGGCATTAGCTATTTTAACCTTAGCGATTTTTCATACTCAGATACAACAAAGAATATTTTTTCAGATATAGATAACATTGTATTCAGCCAACAAGGTAATAAGTTAATAATCAACAATATAACCGGTGGTAGTATAAATAAAAAGAGTAAAAAAGACTATTACTATTTCTCATCTTCAACAGGAATAGTTATTGGTGGCATTGACATTGGTAATAGCACACCTGATGACATAAATATCCGCAACATCAATTTTGCCGATTTTGACATAACCATCAATAAAAATAAATCGGATAGTAAAACATTAAATAAAAAGAAGCTTGAACTACCTACCTTTATCAAAGCAATAAGCATTGACTCAATATCTGGCAATAATATCAATATTTCCAACACACTACAAACCGACACAACTAAAAAAAACACATTGTTACATGATGTTAACTTTTTGGTTAGCAATTTAACACTAAATTCGAATACAATAAAAGATAGCGGCTATAAGTTTATTAAAGAAATTGACATTAATCTTAGCAGCAACCACTTTGTTTCAGCCGACAGTCTATACATCTCCAGCATTAAAAATGTTAATTACAACTTCTATAAAAATGAGTTAGTTATTGACAGTTTACAGTTAAAACCGCGCTACAAAGCTGCTGAGTTTTTTAAAAAAGCTGTTTACCAAACAGGAAAAATGGATATTACAACAAGTAAAATTGTATGTAGTAATATAAGGCTTAATGAGTTAATTAAACATGGTGGCATTCATGTTGGAAGTATTGACATATTTGGATTAAAAGCACTTATCTTTAAGAATAAAAAATATGAAATAAACCCCACTCTTTACAAAAAGATGCCACAAGAAGCACTGCTAGGCATGAAGAAAACAGTAACGATTGACTCTTTAAAGACTCATAACGCTTACATTTATTACAAGCAACTCAATAAAAAATCTATAGAGCCCGGCGATATATTTCTAACTAACACAGATTTATCAATTTTCAACCTAAACAATAATATAAAAACCATAGATAACACCTCAACAATGGTTGCCATATTCGAAGCTAAATTACTTGGCGAATCAGCCTTGAAATTAAAAATGACATTCCCGATACTTAGTCCTGCAAACGATTTTTGGGTTACAGGCTATTTAGGTAATGTTAACTTCACAAAGCTCAACCCCATGACGCAAAACCTTGTAGGAATAACACTTAAAAAAGGTATAGGCAGATTAGACATTCCACTAATAAGTGGAAATAGTCGGCATAGTGAGGGTACTATAGACTTTAGATACAAGAAATTAAAGCTTGAACTTTACGACCGTGACAAAGCACGAAACGCTACAGGTTTGGTTGGCAGCATAGCAGGACTATTATTAAATGATATCTTCATTAAAAATAACAACCCCGGTTTCATGGGCAAAACCAGATCTGGAGAAGTATATTTTGTTCGTAACACACAAAAGTCAATCATTTCATATACCTGGAAAAGTATATTAAGTGGAATAATGTCAACTATGGGATATAATAATAAAGAAAAACGTCAGGAAAAAAGAGCTAACAAACATAAAATGAACAACAAGCATTAATTAGCCCCTGCAAGAAAACTCATCATTTTCGAGGCTTTAATAAGAAAGCGTCAAAGACAAGGCTTTCGATATTTTTGAATTCAAGGAGTTTACGAATTGTAGTTGACTGATTCAAAAAATGAGAATAACGCAGTATTTGGCGTTTTCTTTCAAAGACTAATTAACGTACAAAAAATACAGCCTGATATTTCATAGTATATTACAAATTGTTACATTTGCGTTTTAATTTTTTTTAAACAAAATAAAATGAAATTTACATCTATTACATTAGTCATTATTGCATTACTAATCAATATGCAAACCTTTGCACAGGACGAAGGAAAAAAAAAGGAAGAGAAAAAAGCATTTGAATTTACAGATGTTATTAGTATTCCACACACATCAGTAAAAAACCAGTATCGCTCCGGAACCTGTTGGAGTTTCTCAGGAGTTTCGTTTGTTGAATCAGAGATATTAAGAATGACCGGAAAAACATACGATCTATCTGAAATGTTTATAGTAAACCACACATACTCTGACAAAGCAACAAAATATGTAAGACTTCACGGCAACATGACTTTTGGAGGCGGTGCCGAATTTACTGACGTTTTCAGGATTATTAAACTTTACGGTATGGTTCCAGACACCGTTTACCCGGGTTTAAATTATGGCGAACCAATGCACAATCATGGTGAACTGGATTTAGTTTTAAAAAACTATGTTGATGCAATAATTAAAAATAAAAATAAAAAGCTCAGTACAGTTTGGCATGATGCATACGATAAAATATTAGACACTTATTTAGGAGATTTACCCGAAACATTTAATTATAAAGGAAAAGAATATACTCCAAAGAACTTTACAGAGTCAACAGGCTTTAACCCTGATAATTATATTGAAATTACATCATTTTCTCATCACCCTTATTACAAAGAATTTGCACTTGCAATACCGGATAATTGGCTTTGGGCATCCACTTATAACGTACAGCTTGATGACTTGATGAACACAATTGACAATGCACTTGAAAATGGATACACAGTTGGCTGGGGAGCAGATGTTAGCGATAAAGGTTTCTCGTGGAAAAAAGGTGTTGCAATAATTCCTGCCGAAGACAAACCCGACTTAAGCGAATCGGAAAAAGAAAAATGGGAAGCTCTAACAAAAAAAGAAAAACATAAAGCAATGTATGCCTTTGAAGGACCTGTTGAAGAGAAAGTTATAACACCTGAAATGCGTCAAAAGCATTATGATAATTACTTAGTTACAGACGATCACGGAATGCAGATTGTTGGAACCGCTGTTGATCAAGATGGAAATAAATTTTACAAAATTAAAAACTCATGGGGAACGGAAGGCGACATTTACGACGGATACTTTTATGCATCGGTAGCATTTGTTAAGCTCCAAACAATTGATATTGCCGTTAACAAAGATGCCATGCCAAAAAAGTTGAGAAAGAAACTTGATTTATAGCATATAAAAAAGCATCAACTTCTTATAGTTGATGCTTTTTTTTTACAAACTATTACCAAATAAATAATAACACATGAGAAAAATAATATTAATCACAACAGCTTTTGCCTTTCTTATGGCAATGGAATCCTTTAAAATTAGCAAAAAAGAACAAACTATGGATAAAACAGTTGCTATAAATGCAGAAGAAATTGATACAACAATAAACCCAGGCAACAATTTTTACAAATATGTAAATGGCAAATGGATGTCGGAAAATCCAATACCCGCCGAGTATGGACAATATGGAGCTTTTACCGTACTGTACGAAAACAATCAAAAAATCTTAAAGAAACTTATCAAAGATGTTTCAGAACAAACTAATATAGAAAATGGTAGTGTCAATCAAAAAATACGAGACTTGTATAACACCGGTATGGACACGGTTGCCATCGAGAAATCTGGCATTAGTGCTATTGAATCTGAACTAAGTGCAGTAAATAAAATATCTTCAAAAAAAGACGTTCAAAGCTTTATAGCCAGCATGCACAAAATAGGAATTAGACCTTTATTTAATGTTTTTGCAGCATCAGATCAGCAAAATAGCATTATGAATATTGCCAATCTATATCAAGGCGGTCTCGGTCTTCCTGATGTAGATTATTACACAAATGACAACGAAAGCAGTAAGAAGCTGAGGGAAGAATACGTTAACCACATTGCACTTATGTTTGTACTTGCAGGTAATAAAAAACAAGAAGCAAGTAAAAAAGCGAAAGTCGTTCTGAAAATTGAAACAGAATTAGCTAAGGTGTCAAAAACAAGGCTCGAAATGCGCGACCCAAATGCTAACTTCAACAAAATGAGTATTAATGATTTAGAGGCAATATCACCTAACTTTGACTGGCCATTATATTTTGAAAAAATAGGAGTTGCAAATCCCGGAGAAATAAACGTAGCACAACCCGACTTCTTTAAGGGCATAAGCTCAATAATAAAAAATAACAGCGTATCAAATTGGAAAACTTACCTTACATGGGATATCCTTAATAGCTACGCCAACTATTTGAGCAGCGATTTTGTTAATGAAAATTTTAAGTTTTACGGTAATGTACTATCTGGCACACAAGAAATCCAACCACGTTGGAAACGAGTTCTTAACACTACTTCCGGAAGATTAGGTGAAGCCATCGGACAGTTATATGTTGAACAAAATTTCCCCCCCGAATCAAAACAGCGTATGCTTACTTTAATCGAGAACCTTCGCCTGTCCTTTGCAGACAGAATTAAAGGTCTTGATTGGATGAGTGATGAAACAAAGGCTAAAGCATTAGATAAACTTAACGCAATAACAGTTAAGGTTGGCTATCCAGATCATTGGAAAGACTACTCAAATCTTGTTATTGTACCCAACAGCTATATTCAAAATATTCGTAATTCAAATATTTTTGAGTTTAACTTTAATATTGACAAAGTTGGTAAACCTGTTGACAAAAGTGAGTGGGGAATGACACCACAAACTGTAAATGCTTATTACAACCCAAGCAACAATGAAATAGTATTCCCTGCCGCAATTCTACAACCTCCGTTTTTTAATAAGGATGCTGATGATGCTGTAAATTATGGAGCTATTGGAGTTGTTATTGGGCACGAAATGACACACGGCTTCGACGATCAAGGCAGAAAATACGATAAAGAAGGAAATCTTAATGATTGGTGGACAAAAGAAGATGCCGAAGCATTCAACAAAAAAACAGCACTGCTTACTAATCAGTACGATAAATATATAGAATTAGACTCGTTACACGTAAATGGCAAATTAACACTTGGTGAAAATATTGCCGATTTGGGTGGATTAAATATCTCGTATAATGCTCTTCAAAGATCGTATAATGGTAATAACCCCAAGCCAATTGATGGGTTTACCTCTGACCAAAGATTTTTTCTGGGATATGCAAAAGTATGGCGACAAAATATTAGAGATAAGGCGTTAATGCAACGACTTAAGACTGACGTTCACAGCCCCGGTGATGCCAGAGTTAACATTCCGCCATTCAACCTTGATGTATTTATAGATGCTTTCGGTATTACCGATAGTGATAGTCTGTTTATTCCGGTTGAAGAAAGAGCTTATATTTGGTAAATAGTACTTTAGCCCGACACAAACAATGTTTAGTATTTGGTGCTAAAAAAAGCTGAGAGTAAAACAAAATCGCATTATTGGCTTTTTTTAATAAACAAAAAGGAGGCTGATAATCGCTGAAAGGCTTATATTGATAACCTTTGAATCAAATCAAAGGTTATCAATAAAAAATATAATAAGGAAATATTTCTTCAAATACTTCCCTTATTATGGCTGAATTTGCAATAAGCCCATCATAAATTTTGAGGAGTATTTCACAACTACTTATTTACAACCACTACAACAATATTGATTGAGATAGACTATGCATTATGCATGTTAATACAAGCATAAATTATACTTGATGATAATTAA
>CAZGWS010000090.1:0-3915 GCA_964528805.1 uncultured Lentimicrobiaceae bacterium
TTCGGTGGATTTGTAGTACCTCCCCTGTTAGGTATCTTTGTAGATCATTATGGCGATGCAGGGTATGCCAAAGGTTTTATCGTGTACGTAATTTTAGCAGTAATTTCTATTGTCATGTCGTTTATCCTGTTAAAAGCACATAGCAATAAAAAAATTGCGTAAGTTGGACATCACTACACGACAATATGAAGATGATTAAAATATTTGTACATCTCAAAAATACTATTTAACTATAATATAGCAGTAATTTGTGTTATGCTTTTTTGTGATGATGAGTTTTTGCGGTAGTGATTGTAATGGCAGCTTGTTGAAATGGCGGCTGATATTTTTGTTAATCTGGTGGCTGCTGACAGCGGAAGCACCCGCACAGTTTACAAAAAACAGCTGCCATGAAACAACTGCAAATGGAAAGCACGCTCGACCGCCCACATAATAATGTAAAATATACTTATTGTTGGCGTTAATATACTTATTGTTAGTGTATTAGTTTGAATTTAACATTTTATTACCAATGTCCTACTTTTATTTGTACTTTTGCGAAAGTATTGATTGATGTTGAATGACAAATGAAAAAATACTAATTGCCGGGATTGAGTACAAGGTGAGGAAGTTAATAGAGATTAACACATTGCTGGCGGATGAAAATATGCGCTTACTTGCCGAGGATGAAATTCTGAAAAAGAAAAATGAAGAATTATTAAAAAAAATAGAGGATAATCAAAAAGAAATATTTAAATTTACACTTGCAAATACATTGGAGATAGAATTTGGTGTTGATGAGGGCAGAAAAAGAATTAATAGTTTGATAGATGAGATAGACAGGTGTATTGAGGTATTAAGCGAATAAAGCTCATTGTCTTTGAGGTTGATTTTTAAGATTCGACCGGTTAATAAGTTGATAATGAAAACAGATCTGAATATAAATGTAGATATTGGTGGCAGACCGTACCCCTTAACCATAAATAGGAATGAGGAGGAATTAGTCAGGAAAGCTTCGGAGATGGTAAACCATACAATAAAGCAGTATTCAAAGACGTTTGAATACAAAGACATGCAAGATTTGTATGCTATGATTGCTTTGCAACATGCTTCAGGATTAATGCGTCTAG
The DNA here is from genome assembly GCA_964528805.1 of uncultured Lentimicrobiaceae bacterium. Classification (GTDB taxonomy): domain Bacteria; phylum Bacteroidota; class Bacteroidia; order Bacteroidales; family F082. Next base: position 1,110 of record CAZGWS010000090.1, read on the forward strand.
AGAATGAGAAGTCATTCAGAGATAAAGAGATGAAGGAGAAGTTACTTAAAATAGATACGCTGTTAACGTCTCATTTAAAACTATAAATTTAACGTTCTTAAAAATATAAAGTGCCCACGTAATTCACAGTTTGTAAATTCAACGCTATAACAATTGGGGATAAGCTCAAGTATCGTAGGACAGGCCTGATTATCAGCCTTTGGCAGGTAATTCTTCTTTTTAAGGAGGACACTGGACGTTCGAAAATACAGGCAGCCCCAGACGTTTTTTAAATGGAGTTTACCAACTCCGGTTTACGTTGGGCCTTTTTTTATTTCTATTGTTTTGCATATCAATAAAAATGATAAGCTATGGATAATACATTTATTTTAATTATTACGGCAGCACTTTCCTTACTTATTGGTGGTCTTGTTACCGGCATATTATTACGGAAATCTGTTCTTAAAAAGAGCAAGCTGATTCTTGAAGAGGCAAAGGCTAATGCTGAGGTTATAAAGAAGGAAAAGATACTACAGGCAAAAGAAAAGTTTCTTCAACTTAAGAGTGAACATGAAAAGATAATTGCTGGCAAAAACAATAATATTCAGCGCAATGAAAATAGAATAAGGCAGAAGGAGCAGGTGCTGTCCAAGAAAATTGAAGATACACAGCGTAAGCAAAAAACCATTGATACACTAAAAGCTAACCTCGACAGGCAGTTGGCAATTGTTGATAAGAAGCAGCTTGAAATTGACAATATGCTCAGTAACCAGATAAAACAACTTGAGACTATTAGTGGATATTCTGCTGATCATGCTAAAGAACTCCTTATTGAATCGTTAAAAGGTGAAGCAGAATCGGAGGCAATGGTATTGATTCGTGATATTGCCGATGAGGCTCGCTTGACTGCTGACAGGGAAGCGAAAAAAATTGTAATTGAGACAATACAGCGTACTGCCGCCGAGCATGCCATTGAGAATACTGTAACCGTATTTAACATTGAAAGCGACGAGATTAAAGGTCGCATTATTGGTCGTGAGGGTAGAAACATACGAGCTCTTGAAGCCCAAACAGGTATTGAAATCATTATTGATGACAGCCCTGACGCCATTTTGCTTTCGGGGTTTGACCCGATAAGACGGGAAGTTGCTCGCCTGTCGCTACAAAAACTTGTTACCGACGGCAGAATACATCCTGCTCGCATTGAGGAGGTTGTGGCAAAAACCAAGAAAGAAGTTGACCAAGAGATACTTGAAGTTGGAAAACGTACTGTTATCGACCTTGGCATTCACAACATGCACCATCAGCTTATTAAACTTGTTGGTCGTATGAAATACAGATCATCGTACGGGCAAAACTTGCTTGCTCACTCGAAAGAGGTTGCTAACCTGAGTGCTACCATGGCATCGGAGCTTGGACTAAATCCTAAAAAAGCTAAGCGTGCCGGTTTGCTGCACGATATTGGCAAGATTGCAGAGAATGAGGCTGAGTTACCACATGCTATACTCGGTATGAAACTTGCCGAGAAATTTAAGGAGAAACCTGATGTTTGTAATGCCATTGGGGCACACCACGATGAGATTGAAATGGAAAACCTTATTTCGCCTATAGTGCAGGTATGTGACGCAATTTCAGGAGCACGTCCGGGTGCACGTCGGGAGGTTGTTGAGGCTTATATTCAGCGACTTAAGAAGTTAGAAGACATAGCACTTACGTATCCAGGTGTTGTTAAAACTTATGCAATTCAAGCCGGTCGTGAGTTAAGGGTTATTGTTGGTGCCGAACAGGTGAGCGATGATGATGCTGATAAAATTTCCTATGAGCTGTCGCGTAAAATACAGGAAGAGATGACTTACCCGGGTCAGATTAAAATTACCGTAATACGAGAGACGCGGGCAATAAATTATGCAAAATAATTACAATTAACTAATATTAACTAATTAATTTTTATTATGAAAAAAGTAGTAGTAGCCTTGGTAGCTGTTATATTTGCTTTTACAGTACAAGCGCAGCATGTTTTTAACAAAAGTGATGTTATGTTTAATGCAGGTGTTGGTATCCCACATACTTATGGATTTATACCAACAATTAATTTTAGTGGAGAAGTTGGAGTTATCCCGACAGGTGACATAGGTTTAGTATCGTTTGGCGGCTTAGCTGAGTTTCAAATGGGTACTTATACTTATGTGATTGCAAACAACGAGTATTTTCCGCGGTTTTATGTTGGCGCAAGAGCAGCATGGCATGTTCACGCTTTTCAGAGCGATGTGTTTGATGCATATGCAGGTGCCGGGGTTGGTTTTGCAGTTAGTGGCAAAACAGATCTCGTTAGTAGTGCAACCAGTATTGAACCTGATATTTTTGTAGGTGGCAGATGGATGTTTTCTCCCGGAATGGGACTTTTTGCAGAACTTGGTTACACAGGATTGAGCAGTATCAAATTTGGTATTACTTTTGGATTATAATAGCCAATATCTGGGTGTTTAAAGCATCATATAAAAGCCGCATTCTACACAGGATGCGGCTTTTTTTATGCGACAGAAATAATGTAAGATTAATATGAAAATATTTAATAATTTTTTGCTTAAGATAAAATATTTGCTGTTAACAGCAACAAAACAAATTCTATCAAATTTCTTAATAAATGTTAAATAATACCTCATTATGAAACTGTTATGAGTTTTATTATGTCATCTGTACAAAGTTGTTTTAACCTACTTAACTATTACAGATGAAAAAACTAATTATTATTTTATTAGCAGCTTTCATTGGAAACTCGCTTAATGCTGCTACATTTACAAGTATTATTTCAGGGAATTGGTCTGAC
>CAZGWS010000090.1:4015-11349 GCA_964528805.1 uncultured Lentimicrobiaceae bacterium
CAGGCAAATATATCCGGTTCAGGTGTTATAAATATTAGCACAGCAGGCGAACAAATTGTATTGTCATATAATAATTTCTCTGTTAGCGGTGGTGGCACTTTTTCCGTCGCAAATGGGTCAACAGCACAGCTAATTTTAAAAAACGGCAATAATACTACAAAGGAAGAAATTTACTATTCACCGGCAACGTCAAATTTTAATGGAGGGTCTTTTATTATTGAAAATGGTACTGCGCTTACGGGTATTTATATAGATAGTGATATGCCGATATATAAGATTGAGTCGAGAGTAGGAGCCGGTAACACGCTACATTTTAACCATAATTCAAATTTCTCAATAACCGATTTTACAATAACAAGTGGGATAACGCAAGTTGATGTTGGTGCAAAAATAGATATAACCGGAACAGCATCATTAGGAAGCACAAACGCCCTCGTAGTTGAGTCAACGGCTGTTGGTAACGGATCACTTATTGCCTCCGGCACTATTACGGGTACTGCAAAAGTTCAAAGATATATTCAAAGTTATACAAGTAACAGCGATGGCTGGCACGAGATTAGCAGTCCCGTTGACAACATGGTTATAAGTGGCAGCGATTTTGAACCTGCTACAAATGAAGATTTTTACGCTTGGGGCGAAAGTGCTAATTTGTGGCTTAATTACAAGGTTGTCGAAAATGGTATAACCAACTTTAACAACGGTAATGGTTACATGGTGGCATATTCAACAACAGGAATTAAAAATTTTATGGGTACACTTAATACATCTGATATCACATTTAGTAACTTGTCGGTTGGTGTTGGTAGCGGATGGCATCTGCTTGGTAATCCATATTCATCGGCACTACAATGGAAGGATGGAAACTGGGCATTGTCAAATATAGGTGCTGTTGCCAAAATATGGGATGAAACGGCAGGTAATTATGCAGATATTACTGACAATGGTTATATACCTTCTACAAATGGCTTTTTTGTACAAGCTGTAGCAACTTCAAATGCTATAACTATTCCGGCTACTGCACGAGTTCATAACTCTGTAAATAATTTTAAAAACTATACTGAGTTTGGTAATGAAACATTGGTGGTAAAGGTATCAGGTGATAAAAATTCATATTCTGATGTTACTACTATTGGGTTTAACACAGATGCAACTGCCGGGTGGGACATGGACTTTGATGCACGAAAATTATTTGGAAATGATAATGCTCCACAATTGTGGACAGTAACAAAAGATGAAGAGCTGTCAACTAATTTTTTGCCACCTGTGATGGAGACATTAGTGCTCCCCATGAATTTTAAGGCAGGTTATGATGGTAATTATGAGCTAAATTTCGAGAATATTGAAAGTTTTTACGCTAATAGTTCAATATCGATAGAAGATAAGTTCACAGGCGATGTAATTGATATTTTAGATACTCCGTACTATAGCTTTACAGGTTCAACATCAGATGCAGCCGATAGATTTTTACTGCATTTTTATGGAATAACCAATGTTAACACGCTTCAAATTAAAAGCAGTAATTATCAAATATATACATACAACAATATTATTTATATTAAGCCATTGACCGATAAAGGCGTTAATGGTAAACTTAATATTTACAACACTCTTGGACAAATTGTTTTTACAGATATTATTCATGATAATAACCTGTATAGCAATAGTTTAAATTTGAGTCAGGGATATTACGTGGCCGATTTTATAACTGGGAAACAAGTTGTTACATCAAAGATAATAGTTAACTAAAAATGCCGACATATCATGAAAAAAAATATAAAAATATTGATAACAATTATGCTAATATTAGTTAGTTTGGTTAATTCTCCTATGCTATTTTCGCAAGTACCTGATCCACCGGGTAACCATGGTAACAACAATAACGTACCTGCCGGTGGTGGAGCTCCAATCGGTAGTGGACTTGTTATTTTACTTAGTTTGGGAGTCGCTTATGGTGGTAAAAAATTATATAAGATGCGACTTTCAAAGATAAACAGTCTTTGAAAGAAAACACCAAATACTACGTACTGTAATATCCCCTGTCTTTTCAAATTACAAACATAGGGGCTAAATAATTAAGATAGACTATCATATAATTTCGGCAACAACATAGGTACTCCCTCCAATAAAGATCATATCGTTTACACCTGCATTATTTTTTGCTGAATTATATGCTTGCATTACAGAACTGTATGATTTTCCTATTAATCCGGCATCAGCTGCTTGCTCTTTTAGTTGGTCGGCATCCAGCCCTCTTGGGATATTGGCTTTGCAAAAGTAATATGTGGCATGTTTAGGCAAGATATCTATTATAGTAAAAATATCTTTATCGTTTAACATACCTAAAACAATGTGCATTTTATGATAATCCTGCTCTATTAGTTGTTTAACAATTGTTGTGATACCGTCAATGTTATGGCCTGTATCACAAATTGTTAACGGATTAGAATCAAGTTTTTGCCATCTACCGTAAAGTCCGGTATTTACAATCACATTTTCAACACCTGCACTTATCACCTTATATGTAATGTTAATAATTTTATCTTCTTTTAGCCTTTCAACTGCTCTAAGTGCGGTACAAATATTTTCTTTTTGGTAGTTGCCTGTAAGTGGCGATTTTAGATTTGTAATTATATTTTCATTTTTAAACCATGCATCCAATGTCAGTATTTGTTTGTTATCGGACATAAACGGGCGTATCTGCATATCATCTTCAGCAAATATTAAAGGCAAATTAATTAGTGAGGATGCATGTTTGAAAACTGCATCGGCGTAATCCTGATGTCTTCCAATAATAGCAGGAATACCAGCTTTCATTATCCCGGCTTTCTCACTTGCTATTTCTTCAATGGTGTTTCCTAAAAAAGTAGTATGATCGATACTTATATTTGTGATAATTGATATTACGGGTTTGCATAAATTTGTTGAATCAAGTCTGCCACCGAGTCCTGTTTCAATAACGGCAAAGTCAACATCCTCATTAGCAAAATAGTCAAAAGCCATTCCAACAGTCATCTCAAAAAAAGACGATCCGGAGTCAGTAAAAATCTTTTTGTTTACTGCTACAAAGTCAATAACCTTTTGTTCCGGAATTAATTCTCCATTTATTTTAATGCGCTCTCTAAAATCTTTAAGGTGGGGTGATGTGTATAACCCTGTTTTGTAGCCTGCTTCCTGCAAAATAGAAGCAATAATATGCGAAACGCTGCCCTTACCGTTGGTGCCGGCAACATGTATGGCACATATTTTATTTTCAGGATTTCCCAATGAACTGAGTATAGCAATAGTATTATTTAAATTTACCTTGTATGCTGCTTTGCCAATTCGCTGATACATAGGTAGTTGATTAAACAACCAGTTTGTTGTTTCCTTGTAATCCATTTTAATATTTTATTAGGGCAACTTCTTTGCTTATATATTAATTTGATTTTTCTTTAGAACGATGATGCTGTTTTACAGATTCTCAAGACCACTACCTGATGCAAAAGTAAGCTCACAAAGAAAATCAATTTTTGTCAAACAAATAGTAAAGTTTGTAATTTTGTAACAAAATAATAACTTAGTAAATTTATTAATAATTTGGATTTTTTTAAACTGATACAACAGCTCACACTTTTTGAACAGATAATAGGTGTAATCTTTTTATTATCTTCATTTGTACAAATAGTATATTACCTGTTAATATTCTCTAAATTAGCTTTCTATAAAGATGAGTCCGAGCCAAATATTGAAAAAATGCCTGTTTCGGTTGTGATATCTGCACACGACGAAGATTACAATTTAATCGAAAATCTACCATATGTACTAAATCAAAATTATCCTGATTTTGAGGTAATTGTGGTAAATCATGCTTCAACTGATGATACTAACTATATACTTAACGATTTTCAAAGAAAGTATAAGCAACTAAAAGTAGTTAATATCGATCAAGATCTAAACTTCTTTAAAGGTAAAAAGTTCCCATTGTCGATTGGTATAAAATCTGCAAAGCATGAGATTTTACTACTTACCGACGCCGACTGCAAACCAACTTCTGACGGTTGGATTAGTGCTATGGTAGAGAACTACACAACAAACACTGAACTTGTGCTTGGGTATGGACCTTACAAACAAATATCAGGTTTGCTAAACTTATTTATAAGATATGATACATTTATGATTGCAATGCAATACTTTTCATTTGCACTTATCGGTATCCCGTACATGGGTGTTGGAAGAAACCTAAGCTATCGCAGATCAACGTTTTTTAAAAATAAAGGATTTACTTCACACTATAATATACCTTCGGGCGATGATGACTTGTTTGTACAGCAGGTTGCAAACAGTAAAAATACAAAGATCGAGGTTTCGGATAATAGCTATATGGTATCCAATCCAAAGCCTGATTTTAGATCGTGGCTCACACAAAAACAAAGACACCTTTCAACAAGCAGTTCATATTCGGTATTTTATAAGATATTGCTGGCAAGTAATAGTATAACGCAACTTCTATTTTATGCAACTTTATTGATATTATTAATTGGAGAAGTGCTTGTTGTATATACTTTAATTATTATGATCATCACATTGGCGGTTCGTATTTTTATTCAAAATAAATCAGCCTTAAGGTTAGGTGAAAATCAATTATTATTATTTTCGCTGTTCGGCGATATATTTTACGTAGTATTGTTGCCATTAATTGCAATAGTAAGCTTAACCGGAAAAACTAAAAGTTGGAAGTAAATCAGCAACTAACCGAAAAAGGTCAGCGAGATTACAAGTTGATTAAATTAGCCATTGGTAAGGGAGATCAATATGCCTATGCTGAGCTGATGAGACTTTACCGTGATTCACTATATTTTACAATGTTAAAAATGACCGGTGATCCTCATGATGCCGACGATTTGACAATTGAAGCATTTGGTAAAGCCTTTAAACATCTTCCGCAGTACACATCTGAATATGCTTTTAGTACATGGCTTTTTAAAATTGCAACTAATAATTGTATCGACTTTCTGCGAAAAAAGAGAAAAGGAAATTATACAGTTGACAGTAGTTTTAGTAATGACGATATGTCGTCGCAGGTAGTTACAATGTCTCCAAATCCCGAAGAACAGTTTATTAATAAGCAAAAAATTCAATTAATACACCAGGTTGTTAAACGCCTTAAACCTCATTACAAAAAAATTATCGAGATGAGGTATTTTAAGGAGTATTCGTATGATGAAATAGCTAATGAACTTGGTTTGCCATTAGGTACAGTTAAGGCGCAATTGTTTAGATCGCGTGAATTTTTGTATAATATACTTAAACAATCCAAAGAAAAGATTTAATTTTATTAATATGAATAACAGCGAATTCAGAAATGCAATATTAGAAGGCATCCCATCTGAGCTTCCCCCTACAAAAGTTATAAGCACAAATGTAAGCCATGCTCCAAAGAGAAAAGATTTACTTTCGCCGGCAGAAAAGCGTCTATCACTAAAAAATGCGTTACGATATTTCCCTGTAAAGCATCATGCCATACTTGCTGTGGAATTTGCCAAAGAGCTTGAGGAGTACGGACGAATTTATATGTATAGGTTTCGTCCTGATTACAAGATATTTGCACGTCCGATAGACAAGTATCCTCACAAAAGCAAACAGGCGGCTTCTATTATGCTGATGATACAGAACAATCTTGATCCGGCAGTTGCACAACACCCTGAAGAGTTAATTACATATGGAGGAAATGGTGCTGTATTTCAAAATTGGGCACAATATCTGATAACAATGCAGTATCTCGCTACAATGAACGACAATCAAACACTTGCTATGTACTCGGGGCATCCCATGGGATTGTTTCCATCACTAAGTAATGCTCCAAGAGTTGTTATAACAAATGGTATGGTAATACCAAACTATTCAAAACAAGACGATTGGGAGAGATATAATGCATTGGGTGTTTCGCAATACGGACAAATGACTGCTGGTTCGTATATGTACATCGGACCGCAAGGTATTGTGCACGGTACTACAATTACAGTTATGAATGCGGCGAGAAAAGTAGCAAAACCTGGTGAGGATCCAACCTCAGGTAAACTTTTTGTAACATCCGGTCTTGGTGGCATGTCCGGTGCGCAACCTAAAGCAGCAAATATCTCCGGTGTGGTTTCGGTTATTGCCGAAGTTAATACAAAGGCTCTAAATAAACGATTTAAACAAGGATGGGTTGACGAAATTATTAACGATTTGGACAAGTTAGTGCACCGTATTAACAATGCTAAAGCTAATAAAGAAGTAGTATCTATTGCTTTTAGCGGAAATATTGTTGATGTTTGGGAGAAATTTGATAAAGAGAATGTATTTGTTGATCTGGGCTCCGATCAAACATCGCTGCACAACCCGTGGGCTGGCGGCTATTACCCTGTTGGACTCACCTACGAAGAATCAAATAAAATGATGGTGTCTGATCCGCAATTATTTAAGCAAAAAGTTCAGAAATCGCTGTGCAGACAAGTAGATGCCATAACCAAACACACCGATAGAGGTACGTATTTTTTCGATTACGGGAATGCTTTTTTGTTAGAAGCCTCTAGGGCAGGAGCAAATATATTTGCTGAAGACGGTATAAATTTTAAGTATCCTTCTTATGTTCAGGATATTATGGGACCTATGTTTTTCGATTTCGGATTTGGACCGTTTAGGTGGGTGTGTACATCTGGTAACCCAATTGATCTTGAAATAACTGACAATATTGCCGCTGAAGTACTTACAGAGCTAATTAGCGTGTCGCCTGACAATATTAAAAGTCAAATGGCTGATAACATTAAATGGATTAAAGGTGCACAGCAGAACAAGTTGGTTGTGGGCTCACAAGCCAGAATTTTATATGCCGATGCTGTGGGCAGAATTAAAATAGCAAGCGAATTTAACAAGGCAATCCGTAAGGGTAGAATTTCGGCACCTGTTGTGCTTGGCCGTGATCATCATGATGTTAGTGGAACAGATTCTCCTTTTCGAGAAACATCTAATATTTATGATGGCTCAAGATTTACTGCCGATATGGCAATACAAAATGTAATTGGCGACTCGTTTAGAGGTGCTACATGGGTTAGCATACATAATGGCGGTGGTGTTGGCTGGGGCGAAGTGATAAATGGTGGCTTTGGAATGTTGCTGGATGGTTCTGATAGTGCCGACCAAAAGCTTAACAACATGCTCTATTGGGATGTAAATAATGGAATTACACGTAGAAGTTGGGCTAGAAATAACGGTGCTATGTTGGCCATTAATAGAGCGATGGACAGTAATCCAAACTTGAGGGTAACAATGCCAAATATTGCCGATGATGAACTAATTAATAGAACTATTTAGCT
>CAZGWS010000091.1:0-1472 GCA_964528805.1 uncultured Lentimicrobiaceae bacterium
CTTTTGTCAACTTATTTCGTAGCAAAACCTTAGTGCTTTATTTTATTATTAATTTTTGTCTGTATTTTGATTTGTTAGTAACCAATTCTATTATGTATACCCCTCGGTTAAACATTGAAATGTCAACCTTTTGAGTTATTTCTTTCTTTTGTAATACAATTTGTCCAAGTTGGTTGTAAATATTTAGTTCTTTTATTCTAATTCCTGCTTTGCTTGAAACAAAAAACTCATTCTTTACTGGATTTGGTGAAATTAAAAAATCTGAATTATTGAAAACAACTTGAATGTCAGCAGCATTACATGCTAATTCAATCTCATTCTTACTGCTACAACCTTGAGCATTCCTCATTATAGTAGTTTGCGCATCCGGCAATCCTAAATAGCTACAGATACTCTCTACTTCACATGTGGATAATGAATCATTATCAGTCAGTAATAATTTATATATAAATGCTGGATTTATATTCTCGATACCAGCTAAACTTTTTAAGTGTTTTGAATACTGTATCCATATGTACCCTAGTACTGTTAAATTTTCTAAAGCAGAAATATTGGTAATAGCCTCATTATGTATCAGATACATGCCATGATTAATTGTGTCTAAATTATTTAGACCATTTAAACTAGTTAATGATTCATTTTCTTCAAGCCAAAGCTGTCCTCCAATATTCCTTAAATTATTCAAACCAGATAAACTGGTTAATGATTCATTTCCTTCAATTTTGAGATTACCACCAATAGAAATCAGATTATCCAAACCAGATAAATTTGTTAGAGACGAATTGCCTTGATAAATTTGATAAGGCTTAATTATAAAGTCTCCTCCTACACTTGTCAAGCTTGATAATCCAATTAAATTCTCAAGGTTAGCATTACCCTTTACCTTAATACTTCCTCCAATTGAGTTTAGGTTATCCAAACCAGATAAGTTTAACAATGTTGTTTGGGCTATTTCAAAGTCCCCTCCAATAGTAGATACTTTATCTAGTCCGCTTAAGTTGATTAAATTACTTATTTGTATTGTTACATCGCGACCAATAAATGTAATGTTTTGCAAACCTGATAAGCTTGTTAGGTTATTGCATTCATAAATATTGAGATCCTTTCCAATTGATGTTAGATTGTCTAATCCAACCAAGCTTGAAAGAGGCGTACTATAAAAATTAAGATCTCCTCCAATCGAAGTCAGGTTGCTTAACCCTGATAAACTAAGAGAAGTGTTATCGCAACCCCAAAATTCAAGATAACCTCCAATTGAGGTTAGTACACTTAGTCCATTAAGGTTTGTGATACTTTCATTAGCTATCCATACATCCCCTTCTATTTCAGTACAAAAAGGATAATTAGTTGGGAAATTATCAATTGATTCTTGTGTGTTAAAAATAATCCCATCAGTAAGACAGGATTGTGAAATTACTTGAGTCTGAATAAGCAAGGTCAAAATAATTAAGAACATAATCTTTTTCATATCT
>CAZGWS010000091.1:1572-11342 GCA_964528805.1 uncultured Lentimicrobiaceae bacterium
CTGTCTCGCAAGAAATATAAAAATGATGTTTTTAACCCGCTAAAACTATAGTCTAATTTTGATATTCGTGGTTTTGAGAACTTAAACGCATGTGGATCTCCAAGCTGAGCTAACTTATCAATTTCGGGACCACCGGGATATGGCAGACCCATAATTTTAGCAACCTTGTCGAATGCCTCACCGGCGGCATCATCAATTGTTGACCCGATAACTGTCATATCCATTGGATTGTTAACCTTAACAATTTGGGTATGCCCCCCAGAAACCGTCAAACATAAAAACGGAAATGAAGGTGTAGGCTTTCCACTTTCATCTTCAATAAAATGTGCTAATATATGAGCTGCAAGGTGGTTTACTTCTATCATCGGAATTTCAAGTGCCATCGCAAATGCTTTAGTAAACGAAACACCAACTAACAACGAACCCAACAGCCCAGGACCACGTGTAAAAGCTATGGCACTCAATTGATTTTTCTGTATATTTGCCTCCTTAAGAGCGACATCAACAACAGGTATAATATTTTGCTGGTGTGCCCGTGATGCTAACTCAGGAACTACGCCACCAAAAGAGCTATGAATACTTTGATTTGCGATAATATTTGATAACACTTTAGTATTTTTTAATACTGCTGCGGATGTGTCATCACACGATGATTCGATGCCTAATATATATGTCATTTGAATGAATAAATCTGACAACAAAAATATTAAAAAAAGAATAGTAACAATAGTTTTTAATATTCTAATAACTATTGCTGTACTTCCTTTTGCCATTTCAGTTTTATTTCAAAACCCTATTGTTCAGACTATTACAGCTAAATTAGCAACTAAAGTGCTTTCAAACAGTATTAAGCAAAACATAAGTTTAAGTGCAATACAGTTGGGTTTTTTTACCGGTATAGACATTACGGATTTAAAAATAGACGATCATCATAACAACACAATGCTTGCCATACATAAGCTTAGGGCGATACCCAAACTTCGTAGTTTTAGCCTTGACAACATAAACTTTTCTCGTGTTACACTTGATAGTGTAATATTTAATTTGGGAACATACAAAGGTGATACCACTGTAAATCTGTCGATGTTTATTAACGAAGCAATGCCTTACAAAAGGAATCCTAAAAATATTTTTAGGCTTTTCACAGAATCATTAGTGGTTACCAACTCGCAATTTAACTTATTCGACAAGAATAAAACTACTGATAACAAACCGAATTCAATGGATTATTCTGATATCGAAATTGAAAATATCAATATTAATGCAAGTAAATTTACTCTTATTAACGATTCTATAAATTTTAAAGCAAATAATATATCGGCAATAGAAAAGAGTGGAATTACTGTTAAAAAAATGGTTTCCAATATTATTATAAGCTCCACCGGTATTTATACCAACAACACCAGTCTGCACCTAAATCACTCAGATATCAATGCCGATTTAGGACTCAAATACTCCAGTTTTGCAGCTTTTAGCCATTATATCGACTCGGTTAATATGATCGCTATCATTCGTCCAACCACAATTAATATGGCCGACATCGGTTTTTTTGCAGATGTATTATTTAAAATGCCTAATACTATTGGTATAACGGGAAAGATATCTGGTACGGTTAATAATTTAAAAGGCACCAACTTACGCATAAAATATGGCAACAACACTCGTTTTTCGGGTGAGCTACAGTTTATGGGTCTCCCCAATTTTTATAACACGCACATGGTTGGCACCAAACTAAACATCACTTCAAATGCAAGCGATATAAGTAAATTTTTCCTACCAACTGATGATAAAAATATTGATGTATCAGATTATTTACCGGCAAATAAACAAGTTTCAATATTGGGAAATTTTGATGGCTATTTTAAAGATTTTAAAAGTAATATAAACCTCTCAACAAGTTATGGAGCAATTACATCGAATGTGGTTTTTAAACAAACAGATGACAACAGTATTAATTTTGAAATTACAGCAAAAGGCGATACTGTTGATATTGGTGATTATTTAGACAAGCCCAATGTGCTTGGCAAAATGACGTTTGACTTAAAGCTGACCGGAAGTGGAAATTCAGAAAACCAAATTAGTTACAGCCTTGGTGGCAAACTCTTTAACGTTGATTTACTTGGTTATAATTACAGCAGGATTAGTATAATAGGCGACTATGGCAATAATCTTGCAACTGTTAATCTTAGAGTGGGTGATAAGAACCTTATGATGACAGCAGATGCAACTGCAAAACTAACTAGTTTGCCTGTGTTTACTGTAAAATCGGACATAGTGAGCGCAAATTTGAACAAACTTAATTTGTGGAGTAGCCAAAAACTTAATTTATCATCGCAAGTTAATGCAAAAGTAGTCGGCTATGACATAAATACGCTAAATGCTAGTATCGTACTTAAGCAAAACAAACTCACTTTTGAAAAAAATAAATATGTTATTGATAGCATCAAACTACTTAAAACTACTGATTCGGTTGGCGTTACAAATATTAGCTTGAAATCAGACGTGGCATTTGCTAACATTACCGGAAGATACAATATTGCAACGTTTGTAACTAGCGTCTTTAAGCTTGCCAATAATTATGTTAACATAATGCCTGCTATGGATACAACAGGTATCTATGCAAATAAATATGCTAATATCGGCTTAACAATACTAAAACCTAAAATCATTAACAATCAATTTCTGGATCGTATAAGCATTTCGGAAAACACAAAATTACAAGCTAATCTAAAATTTGATAACAATAGCATTAATTTGAATTCCACAGCAGGTAAAATACAGATAGCTGACACAAAGTTAGACAGCTGTACTTTCAGTATTAATAGCAACAGAGATACGTTAATTTGCAAACTTAATATTTTAAACATTGTACTTAAGGAGCCCACAGAAAGTGACACTTTAGAATTTGGATTGGATAACTTTGACCTTTCTGCCAACGTACATCAAGACTCTATCATTTATGGGATAGCATGGAATAACGGAGATACGCAACTGAAAAATTCGGGTAGTATTGAAGGCTATATATCGCACAAAAAGGATTCTACAAATTTTAGTATTGGCACTACCAACGTTTATGTAAATGATACACTTTGGACAATTGACCCGGGAAACCTTGTACAAATTAACAATGGCAGAATATTTTTTCACAATATATTTATTAATGCAGGTAAATCAGCATTTAAGTTAACGGGAACTCTTCCCAAAGAAGATAACGACTCACTTGTAGCCAAGTTCGTTAATTGGAATTTATCAACATTTGATATACTTACAACCCCAATGAATATTGATTTAGACGGATCCATAAATGGGGAACTCAACTACTCAAGAATTAAAAATAATCCAACCTTTGTCTCAAATATAAGAATAAAAGACTTGGCTCTTAATAAGCAATATCTCGGTGATGCTCATTTACTTAACACATGGGATAATATCAACAGTTCAGTTTTTATAAAATCTCAAATAATACGTCAGGGGAATGTTGGCAGAGGTGAAATATTTATGGCAGATGGGTATTTTTATCCCTTTAAAAAAGATAACAACATAGATATAAACGTGAGTTTTAATCATTTAAGGTTAAAGATTTTTGAACCTTTTGTTCGTAATTTTGTTACTAACCTTGAAGGATCTACGTCGGGTAAACTTGCCATTAGAGGTAGTACCCTGAAACCAATAGTTACCGGATATGCTGATATGCAACGCACCGCAATGAGAGTAGTATATTTAAATACTAAATATTCGTTTTCAAACTCCATTGAATTTATAAAAAACGGGATAAAATTCGACAAACTCATCATCTACGATACTATAGGAAATCAAGCTACAATAAATGGAAATTTAAGCTATAATTATTTTAGTGAACCTAACTTCAATGTTGTTATCTCCACAAATGGTTTGTTATTTTTTAATACTACCGAAAACATGAACGATGTTTATTACGGTTCAGCTGTTGCTGCCGGTAAAATTAGCATCAGCGGCAGCCCATCAAATATTGACCTCGGCATTAATATTAAAACAAAAAAAGGAACATCTGTAACTCTACCATTAAATAATTCGGTTGAAATATCAGATAAGGATTATATTATTTTTACACAAAACGCTACCGACAGCATTGTCAAAAACAATTTCGTTAAGCTAAAAGAAAAGAAAACAGCTTCAAAGTTAAATTACAACATCGGCGTTAATATGACTGTTACTCCGGTTGCTCAAGTAAAAATATCTTTGCCTGATGATATGGGTACTATTGAAGCAAGTGGTAACTCAAATCTGGCTCTTGACATAAACTCAAGTGGAAAGTTTTCACTCGTAGGTGATTACGTAGTTGACAACGGATTATTTCATTTTAAGATTGGTAATCTTGTAAGTAAGCGCTTTTCGTTGGTAAAAGGAGGACGTATTTCGTGGACAGGCGATCCATATCAGGCAAATGTTGACATAAAGGGTTTGTACAAAGTTAAAACAAGTCTTTCGAGCCTCGGTATTGTGATAGATACTACAGCTTCGTACAAAAATAAAGTTACCGTTGATTGCTATGTAGTTCTTACCGACAAGCTATTGAACCCAACCATTAAGTTTGAAATACAAATACCCGAGCTGGATCCTGACTTACAAAGACTGGTTTACTCAGAATTAGATACAACAAATACCGCTGAAATGAACCAACAGATGATCTCACTATTGGTGTTAGGTACTTTTAGCTTTAATAATGCAGCAAACGTAAGCCTGCAAAGTTCGTACTACAATGTTATTGCGAATCAGCTAAGTAGCATACTTTCTCGTATAAGCGATAATGTTGATGTAGGAGTAAATTATAAACCCGGCGATAATGTATCAGAACAAGAGTTTGAAGTAGCCCTTTCAACACAATTATTTAATAACAGGCTTACAATTGATGGTAATTTTGGCATGACTTACGATAAAAGTCAACAAAGTGCCAGTAATATTGTTGGCGATGTTGATATTGGCTATAAGCTAACACCCGACGGACAATGGATTCTTAAAGTATTCAACCATTCAAATGTAAACTCTTGGTACAACTATAATAACTACGACCAGATATCGCCTTATACTCAGGGAGTTGGCATTGCTTTTGTGCGCAATTTTAATAAACTATCACAATTATTCATATCTAAAAAAAAGAATAAACAAGAGCAGAAAAAGAAAAATGACAGAAATAATAACAATATAAATAAACCCGACAATAAAACATTATAAAAAAATAAAACAATGAAAAATATTACTCTAAAGTTTAGCATTTTAGTAACAGTTATACTTGCGTTGACATTTCTTAAAGCCAATGCACAAATTACAATTACCGGTAATGACATGCCAACACCTTATGACCATGTACGTGTCAGCACAGGGTTAAACCTCAACTTTATAAACTATAGTGAAACAGGCGAAAACTTTACATGGGATTTCTCACAACTTATACCAATAAGCCAAAGTGTTGACAGCTTTATAAGTATCACTGACGTTCCCATCTTTATATTACTCTACTTCGGCAATGCTTCTAATCTTGTTAAAAAGGACAATAACACAATCCCAATACCGGGATTTCCCATAACAAAGCAATTTTCATTTTTAAAAAATACTTCTAACAGCTTTAACGATGCAGGAGTGCTATACACAATTGCCGGAATACCTATTCCATTAAAATATAACTCACCTGATATACTGTATAATTTCCCAATGAATTACGGAAATACGGGAAGCTCATATGCCGAATATGCCTTAGGAGTTCCATCTGTTGGATATATTAGTAAAAAAATTAATCGTACAAATACTGTTGATGGATGGGGTACGTTAACAACACCTTACGGCACCTTCGAGGTACTCCGACAAAAATCAGAAGTTAGTCAGTTCGATAGTCTTTACATCGACTCACTTGGAATAGGACTACCTATGTATCAAGAATATACTGAATATACCTGGGTTGGGATAGGGCAAAAGCTGCCACTGCTTAAAATAACATCAAGTTTGGGGGGCGTAATTGCTACTTACATCGATTCGCTACGATTCCCATCAGCAATAAACTACAATGCAGAAATTATTACTAACAATGTTACTATTTTCCCAAATCCAACAAAAGATATTGTCAATATAACCTTTAACCTGCTGTCAAAATCTAATGTAATATTTGAAATTTACACAATAAGTGGTGCAAAAGTTGCCTTTGATAAGATTGACAATCAAATGATTGGGACAATTAGTCATAGTATAAACGTAAAACAGCTCGGCATAAAAAAGGGAGAGTACATACTACAAATTAGTGCCGGTAACAACAGCGTTAGCAAAAAGTTAATTATAGAGTAAAATATGAGCTTATGCCATTATTAGTTTATAGTTCGTCAGCAGGCTCGGGTAAAACAACCACGCTGGTAAATGAGTATTTAAAAATTGCACTCGACAATCCGGGTTCTTTTAGGAATATTCTTGCTATCACGTTTACCAATAAAGCTGCTAACGAAATGAAAGAGCGTGTTATTGAAACGCTACAACTTCTTTCAGATACTGATGTTGATCTGCCCAAAAAACTGTCGGGGTTAGTATCGCTTAGGCTAACGAGGGCAAAGCTTAGTGAGCGCGCCAATAAATTACTATCACTTATTTTGCATAATTATGATGATTTTTCGATAAGCACTATCGACTCGTTTATACATCGCATTGTTCGCACGTTTGCTACTGACGTTCAATTACCTCAAAATTTTGATGTGATTATTGATGAGAATGATATTATACCTGATATTATCCAAAATTTATACGATAAAGTTGGTGCTGACAAAGATTTAACAAAAGTACTGGTTAATTTTGTGTTAGCTCAGGCTAATGAAGAAAATAATTATGATCCTACATCTAAACTTGTTGATTTTGTTAAATACCATATGAAAGAAGACGGGTTTAAGCACATTAGCAAACTCGACAACCTTAGCATTGCCCAACTTGGCGATATCATAAACAAAATAAGCGAGAAAATTGCAAATCATAAATCGATAGTAATACAGAAAGCCACAGCAGCCGTTAAACTTTGCTATAGTGAAAATTTAATTACCAGCGATTTTTATCAAGGCAAAAACAGTATCCTCAACTACTTTATAAAGCTAAGGGAGTTTAAAGTTACTGATGAGAATCTTTTCCCGGGTACTATTCCCTCCAAAACCATCAACGAAGATAAGTGGTTTAGCGCAAAAGCAACCCCAGCTTCAAAACAGGCTATAAGTAATATTTCTCTACAACTTACCAATTATTACAATAAGGCTGTAGCAGAACTTGGCAACTACTTCTTTTACCGACTTTTGTTTAGCAAAATATATTCATTGGCGTTGGTTCACGAAATCAGCAGTTTATTTACTGAACTTACCGAACAAACCGGCAAGGTACACATCTCTGAATTTAATAAAAAAATAAGTGCTGAAATTGCCGAGCAGCCTGTACCTTTTATTTATGAACGCCTTGGCAGACGATATCAATATTTTTTAATTGATGAGTTTCAGGATACGTCGATACTACAATGGTATAATTTGCTCCCCTTAATTGAAGAGTCGCTGGCAAATAACAATTTTAATATGCTCGTTGGCGATGCAAAACAAGCAATATATCGCTTTCGTAGTGGCGAAGTGGAGCTATTTGCAAGTCTTCCTGATTTATATGAAAACGACGGAACGCAGCTTTCCTTATCGCGACAAAGTATGCTGCATCGTGAATACAATGAGGTAATACTCTCATCTAATTATCGATCACATACCGAAATTATTAAATTTAACAATAGTTTTTTTAGTACGGTATCAAACTCTCTAAATGACAGGATAAAATCAATATACAAAGATGTAAAGCAGGAAATTCCTCCAAGTGCAAAGCCTAATGGATTAGTGTCTCTGAATTTTATTGCTGAAAATGATGCCGAAATTTACGAGCAGGAAAAGCTACTGCGCATACGTGGTTTTGTTGAATATCTCATCGAAAATAAATTTACTGAAAAAGATATATGCATCCTATGTCGGAAAACTAAAGATGTTATTAAAATAGCAAACTATCTTATTGATAATAAGTATAATATCATCTCATCAGAGTCCCTTCTTATTGTAAATTCACCAAAAGTAAGGCTCATTATTGCATTTTTTAAATTGATGATATTTCAGGATAACGAGCCGGCATTGGCAGAGTTAGTTGAGATTTACTTAAAACTAAACCCCGGCATTGGTTCTTTTGATGATGTATTTGAAAAAGTGCGCACCGATAAGCAACAAAGTATAAAAACCATTTTAAATTACTTTAGTATAGATGCAGATTATAACAAAATAGCAGCATTGTCAACATATGAAGTTGCTGAGTTTATTATTCGAGATATATTAAAGATGCAAACCGCCGATGTTTTTGTACAATACTTTCTCGATTATATTTTTGAAACAAAGCTGCCAATTGACTTGTTTGTTAATCGCTGGGAAGATAAAAAAAAGAAGCTGTTTATATCAATACCGGCTAATGTAGATGCCATACGAATAATGACAATACACAAAGCAAAAGGTCTTGATTTTCCGGCGGTAATTGTAGATGCTGCTGAACATAAACTGCAAAATACAAAAACTGAATATTGGGAAGATATTAATATTCCGGGACTTGAAGAACTTAAAGTTGGTCTCTTTCCTCTTACAAAAAAAATTGAGCATATTAACAGGAAGAGTATCTATGAAGAAGAAAAATCGAAAACAAGTCTTGATTTTTTAAATGTAATTTATGTGGCATTTACGCGCCCTGTTAAAGCACTATTTGCTATAAGCCAAATAAAAACCGGAAGATATAAAGATCTGTTTGCAGAGCTAATGGTTGACTACCTAAAGGCAATAGGACTGTGGGATGACAACAAGCTATCTTATAACTTTGGGAGACTACCAGTTGCAACTTCAGAGAACAAAAATGATGGCGAAAAAATGGCGGTGCTCGAAAGCTTTATTTCATCAAAATGGCAAAAATTCATTTCTGTTGCTCCATCAGAAAATATTATTAACGAAGCATTATCAGAGCTCACATCAAAATCATATGGAAATCTAATTCATAAAATATTGTCAGTAATTACTACTGCAGATGACATTGACACAGCAATAAATATTGTTGTAGCATCAGGACTTATAAGCACCGCCGATATAGTGAAAATAAGTAAAATAATTACAGATATTGTTAACAACGAGTATCTACAAAAATATTTTAACACCAACCTGATTGTAAAAAATGAAACAGAGATACTGCTTGGCAATGGCGAGATTAAAAGACCTGACAAAGTTATTATTGACAATGACAAACTTACAATAATTGACTATAAAACAGGAATAGAGAAAAAAGAAGATTATTTGCAGTTGGCGGAGTATAGTAAAGCTTTTGTTAAACTTGGATATAAAAATGTAAACACTATTTTAGTTTACATTGGCAATAAAATTAAGGTAATTAGGATTTAACACAAAAGTAAATCATTAATACTCAATAATTTTACACTTATATTTTTTAAAATTACGTATTAATAATAAGTCTATCTTCTTTATTATCTCAATAATTATCTATACGATCATCAAATAGGTCAATATTGTTAATGTACTGACCACTAATCAAGTAACTAAAATCAATGTATTTACCATACTCATTTTTTATTACTGAATTTTCTTCTGTATTTCTATCTTTATCACTATGTAGGGTCTGCTGAGAAACACATAACACACACGTTAATAGTATATTACATTACTGCTAAATATAAAAAATGCAAGGTTTTTAAAAAGATTGCTGCA